>DASXAI010000505.1:0-13792 GCA_036406775.1 Acidimicrobiales bacterium | reverse complement strand
TACGAGTGGAACTTCAGCGACGTCAATCCACCGGTTCACGCCTGGGCGACGCTGCTGGTCTACGAGACCGAGCTCGAGCAGCGCGGCACCGGCGACGTCACGTGGCTGCGGAGCGCGTTCCAGAAGCTGCTCGTGAACTTCACGTGGTGGATCAACCGGAAGGACCCGAGTGGGCGCAACGTGTTCGAAGGCGGCTTTCTCGGCCTCGACAACATCGGCGTGTTCGATCGAAGTGCGCCGCTGCCCACCGGCGGTCGCTTGGAGCAGTCGGACGGCACGGCGTGGATGGCGTTCTTCTCGCAGTGCATGCTCGGCATCGCGTTGGAGCTCTCCCGGCACGACCCGCTGTACGAGGACATGGTGCTGAAGTTCGCCGAGCACTTCACGTTCATCGCCGCCGCCATGGATCGCATCGGCGACAACCACGACGAGCTGTGGGATGAAGGAGACGGCTTCTTCTACGACGTGCTGCGGCTCCCGGACGGGCACGCCGAGCGGCTCAAGGTGCGTTCGATCGTCGGCCTGCTGCCGCTGTGCGCGTCCACCATCCTGCCGATGGAGGGCAGTCTGAGCAATCCGCATCTGCAGGCGCGGCTGCAACGCCGGATCGACGCCATGCCCGAGCTGTTCGCCAACATCCATGACGCTCGCCGAGTCGGCCTCAACGGCCGCCGGATGCTGGCGGTGGTCGACGAGACCAAGCTGCGGCGCATCCTGGCCCGCATGCTCGATGAGGACGAGTTCCTCGGCCCGCACGGCCTGCGCGCCCTGTCGCGGTACCACGCCGACCATCCGTACGAGTTCGACGTGCACGGCCAGCGCTACGAGGTGCACTACCTGCCGGCCGAGTCCGACAGCGGCATGTTCGGCGGCAACTCCAACTGGCGCGGACCGGTGTGGTTCCCGATCAACTACCTGGTGCTCAGGGGCCTGCTGAACCTGTACTCGTACTACGGCGACGACTTCACCATCGAGTGCCCCACCGGGTCGGGACGCCAGTGCACGCTGTTCGAGGTCGCATGGGAGATCGGGCGGCGGCTCGAGGGCATCTTCCTGCGCGACGCCGACGGCCGGCGACCGGTGTTCGGGGGCAACGAGCGGTTCCAGACCGATCCGCACTGGAAGGACCAGGTGCTCTTCTACGAGTACTTCCACGGCGACAACGGCGCCGGTCTCGGCGCCAGTCACCAGACCGGGTGGACCGGGCTCGTCGCCCGCATCATCCAGGTGATGGGCTACCTCCGGCCCGAGGACCTGCGCCACGCCACCCTGCACGACAACCTCGTGTACCGCCCGCGCGCCGAGGTCCCCGCCCCCGCCCCCGCCCCCGCCTGACCCGCTCGATGTGACGGAACTCGACGCCAGGTGTCGAAAACCGTCACTTCGACGCCATGCGTCCCGGAGGGGACAGACGCGGCCGGGCCGGAGGACGACGCTCAGGGTGTGGATCTGTCACGCATGGTCGCCGCGGTGGCGCTGGTCGTCGCCCTCGCTACGGGCGGGGCCGGCGGTGGCTCGGCGCCGGCCAACCGGCCCGCGCTGTGCACCCACACCCGCTTCGCTCACGGAGCGGCGGCGGTGTGGGTCGCTCCGTGCGCCTCCGCCCGCACCTGAACCGTTTTCGCGTCGCCCGGGTGTCGTATATCCCGCCTACCTTCGTCAGAACCGGAGGGGGCGAGGGCCGAGGACGGCGTCGGCGACGCGGCGGCGGTGGAAGCGGGCGTCGCCGTGGGCGGCGGCGAGGGCCCAGGCCTTCTTGGCGAAGAGCTGGACGTCGCACTCCCACGTGTATCCCATGGCCCCGTGGACCTGGATGGCGGCGCGGGCGCTCTGGAGCGCGGCTTCGGAGGCCAGGGCCTTGGCCATCGACACGTCCCGGGCCCGGGTCGGCTGGCGCGTCGCCACCGACCACGCCGCCCGTTCCACGGCCGGTTGGGCGAACTCCATCTTCACGAGGGCGTTGGCCAGCAGGTGCTTGACGGCCTGGAACGAGCCGATCGGGCGCCCGAACTGGTGGCGCTGGCGGGCGTGGTCGGCGGCCAGCTCGATCAGGCGCGCCGCCAGGCCGATGAGGACGGCGGCCGCCGCCAGCGCGCCGCGAACGCGGGCGAGCTCGACGTCGAGCCCCGCCACCGCGATGGGCGGGGCGGCGTCGACGACGAACAACCGCCGCCCGCCGTCGAGGGCCTCGACCTCCGTCGATGAGCAACCTTCGAGCACGCCCTCCGGCGTGAGGATGAGGTCGGCTACGCCGGCGTGGGGGACGTAGGGCCCGTCGAGCCACGCGGTGGCCACCAGCTCGCCTGCCGCCACCTGCCGCGCCCACGGCGTGCCCGCCAGCGCCGGCGCCACGATGGCGGCGTGCTCGATAACGGGCCCGGGCACGCCGGTCCGGCCCAGCTCGACCAGTAGGAGCACGAGGTCGACCTCGTCCCCGCCTCCACCGCCGTCGGCCTCGGGGACGAGGAGCCCGAGGAGCCCGAGCGCCGCCACTTGAGCCCACGCGTCCGGTGCGTGGCCGGTGCCGTCGTCCCACGCCGCCCGGACGCGAGTCGCCGGACACTCCTTGCTGAGGAGATCGCGCAGCGTCGAGGCGAACAGTCGTTGGTCCTCGGTGAAGGAGAAGCGCATCAGGATCCCCGGGGCAGGTTGAGGACGCGGTCGGCGATGATGTTGCGCTGGATCTCGTTGGTGCCGGCGTAGATCGGCCCCGACAAGGCGAAGAGGAACTCGTCGATCCACCGGGCCGCCGGTCCCGAGACGCACTCGGCTTCCGGACCGAGGATCGCCAGCGCGGTCTCGCGTATGCGGATGTCCATCTCCGACCAGAAGATCTTGTTCATGCTCGCTTCCGAGCCGATCGAGCCGCCCTCGAGGAGATGGGTGACGGTGCGATAGGTGTGGAGCCGGTAGCCCTCCGACTCGATCCACGCGTCGGCGACGGCGTCACGGAGGGTGTCGTCGGCCGCGTCGGCCCGGTCACGCCACAGGTCGGCGAGCCGGCGCGCCGCCTCGGTGAAGCGGGCCGGGCTGCGCAGGCTCACGCCGCGCTCGAACCCGGCGGTGGCCATGGCGACGTTCCAGCCCTTACCGATCTCGCCGAGCGTGTTGGCGACGGGCACGCGCACCTCGTCGAAGAAGATCTCGGCGAAGCCCGTCTCGCCGTCGAGTTGGGCGATCGGTCGGACCGTGATGCCCGGCGTGGTGAGCGGCACGAGGATGAACGTGAGGCCGCGGTGGCGCTCGGCCGCCAGGTCCGAACGGAAGATGCCGAAGCACCAGTCGGCCCACACCGCCCGGCTGGCCCAGATCTTCTGCCCGGTGAGGACCCAGTCGTCGCCGTCGCGCTCGGCTCGCGACCGGATCGACGCCATGTCGCTCCCGGCGTCGGGCTCGCTCCAGGCCTGGGCCCACACCTCGTCGCCGCGGGCGATGGCGGGGAGGAACCGAGCCTTCTGCTCGGGCGTCCCGATCGCCATGATGGTGGGTCCGAGGAGGAAGATGCCGTTCTGGTTGACCCGTCCCGGCGCGCCGGCGCCGTGGTACTCCTCTTCGAAGATGAGCCACTTGATGTAGTCGGCGCCGCGACCGCCGTACTCGACCGGCCACGAGACCGCCGACCATCGATCCGACGCCAGCGTGGCCTCCCACTGGCGATGAAGGGCGAAGCCGGCCTCGGTGTCGAACGACGGCAGCGGCTCGGCCGGCACGTGGGCGGCCAGCCACGCCCGGGCCTCGGCGCGAAACGCGTCCTCGTCGGCGGTGTACGTGAGGTCCACGGGAGCATCGTAAGGATCGCGACCGGCCCCGTTAGATTGCGGCCGTGGCCACGACCGCTCGCACCGCCGTCCCCGCCGTCGACGGCTGGTTCACCGTCTCCGATCGGCCCAAGCTCATCGGCGGCCGCTGCCCGGCCTGTGGCACCTACGTCTTCCCGCCCCGCTCGGGGGCGTGCCCCAACCCGGACTGCTCGTCCGACGAGTTGGTGGCGACCGAGCTGTCGTCGCACGGGCCCATCTGGAGCTACACCGAGAACCGCTACGCGCCGCCGCCGCCGTTCGAGGCGACCGATCCCTTCGAGCCGTACGCCATCGCCGCCGTCGAACTCGTCGACGAAGGCCTGGTGGTGCTGGGCCAGGTCGCCAAGGGCGTGCTCGCCGCCGACCTCTGCATCGGCATGGAGATGCAGCTCGAGCTGGATGTGCTCCGCCGCGACGACGAGCACGACTATCTGGTGTGGGTGTGGGCGCCGGCGGCGCCGGAACGAGGCGGCGCGTGATGGCCCGCGAGCGCGACGTCGTGGTGCTCGGCGCCGGCATGCACCCGTGGGGCAAGTGGGGCCGCGACTTCACCGAGTACGGGATGGTGGCGGCCCGCGCCGCGCTGGCCGACGCCGGCGTGACGTGGCGGGACATCCAGTACGTCGCGGGTGCCGACACGATCCGCAACGGCTACCCCGGGTTCGTCTCCGGCGCCACCTTCGCCCAGAAGCTCGGCTGGACGGGTGGTCGCGTGTCGTCGAGCTACGCCGCCTGCGCGTCCGGTGCGTCGGCATTGCACGCGGCCCGAGCCGAGATCCTCGCCGGCTTCTGCGATGTCGCCCTCGTGATCGGCGCCGACACCACGCCCAAGGGCTTCTTCGCCCCCGTGGGCGGCGAGCGCCGCACCGACCCCGACTGGTTGCGCTTCCACCTGATCGGCGCCACCAATCCCGTCTACTTCGCCCTGAACGCCCGCCGGCGCATGGACCTCTACGGCGCCACGGCTGACGATTTCGCCGCCGTCAAGGTGAAGAACTCGCGCCACGGCGCCCACAACCCCAACGCCCGCTACCGCACCGAGGTCGACGCGGCGGCGGTCCTCAACAGCCCGGTGGTGGCCGATCCGCTGCGGCTGCTCGACATCTGCGCCACGTCCGACGGGGCGGCCGCCCTCGTCGTCGTCAGCCAGGACTACGCCCGGCGCCAGCTCGGCACGCTCGACGGTGCCGTGCGCGTCCGTGCCGTGTCGACGGTGACGCCCACCTACCCCCAGGCGCGCCTCGAACTGCCCGACTTCGCCACCGACTCCACCGCCGTGCTGCCGGCGCCGACCCTCGGCTTCAAGGACTCGATCGCTGCCGCCGCCTACGAGGAAGCGGGGCTCGGTCCCGACGACTTGTCGTGCGCCGAGGTGTACGACCTGTCGACGGCGCTCGAGCTCGACTGGTACGAGCACATCGGGTTGTGCGGCGAAGGCGAGGCCGAGAGCCTGTTGCGATCGGGGGCCACCGCCCTCGGCGGCCGCATCCCCGTCAACCCCAGCGGCGGTCTGGCCAGCTTCGGCGAGGCCATTCCGGCCCAGGCCGTCGCCCAGGTGTGCGAGCTCACGTGGCAGCTACGGGGCCAGGCCGGCGGCCGTCAGGTGGACGGCGCCACCGCCGGGCTCACCATCAACCAAGGTCTGTTCGGCCACGGCAGCAGCGTCATCCTGACCCGCTGACGGCCGTCACCCCTCCTCAAGCAGCCGACGCCGGATGTCGTCGCGCAGTTCGCCCTTGGCCACTTTGCCGCCCGACGCCATCGGCAGCGTGTCGACGACGACGAGGCGCTCGGGCCACATGTCCTTGCCGATGCCGTCGGCGTCGAGATGGGCGCAGAGGTCGTCGAGCGTGAGCGTCGATCCGGGGGCGACGACGGCGTACAGGCACACTCGCTCGCCGAACACCTCGGACGGCATGGCGACGGCAGCCGCCATGCGGACGTCGGGATGGGTGAGCACCGCCTCCTCGACGGCGGGGGCGCTGATGTTCTTGCCGCCCCGGATGATGATGTCCGATGTCCGGCCGATCACGGAGAGGTAGCCGTCGGCGTCGATGGTGGCGATGTCGCCGGTCAGCATCCAGCCGTCGGGCCGGACGAGCTTGGCGTTGGCCTCCGGGTCGTCGTAGTAGCCGATGCACGTGGCCGGGCCGCGACAGCCGGGCTGGCCCGGGCCGCCGCTGCCGGTGACGTCGTTACCGTCGCGGTCGAAGAGGCGGACCTCCATGCCGGCGATGACGCGGCCGGCGGTGCGCAACCGCTTCTCCCGGGTGTCGGTCATCGACGTGCGACTCAGGGCACCGGTCTCGTTGGAGCCGTAGAACTGGAGGACCCGCGCCCCGGTCTCCTCCTCGAAGCGGGCGGCCCGTTCGTACGGCACGGCCTCACCGCCGGTGAACATGGCGCGCAGTGACGACAGGTCGTGACGGCCCATCGCCGGCGACGCCAGCATCATGATGAACTGGGTGCTGACGGCGGCGAGCACCGTCACCCGCTCCCGCTCGATCAGCTCGATCGTCTGCTCGGCGGTGAAGTGGTTCGTGACGACGGTGGGCGCACCGAGCAGCGCGGGCGTCACGTGGGCGGTCCAGATCCCGAAGCCGAACGGCGCGGGGATGGCGCTGAGGAAGGTGTCGTCGGGGGAGAGTTCGCCCGCCTCGACGGCAAGCTGGTGGAAGTAGACCCACCGATTCTGCGTGTGCATGACGCACTTGGGGAGGCCGGTGGTGCCCGACGTCGAGTTGAGGAGAAAGAGTTCGTCGGGCCCGAGCGCCCGGTCGGCGAGGGCGGCGGTGTCGGCCCGTGGTGCCGGGATCGCGCCGTCGGTCGTGAGCACGATGTGACGGCGCAGGGGGAGCCCGGCGGCTTGCAGTTCGGCCACGAGGGCCACCATGTCGTGTTCGCGGTGCACGGCCAACGACACGAGGGCGGAGGCGCCGGTCTTGGTGACGAGGTGCTCGATCTCGCGGCGTCCGGCCCGAGGCCCGATGCCGGCGACGACGAGCCCCGCCCGCTCCGCCCCGACGAAGACGGCATGGATGGTGCCGCCGTCGGGCAGCAGGACGGCGACCCGCTCGCCGCGCTCGAGTCCGCCGCCCACGAGCACGGCGCCGACGTCGGTGGCCCGCCGGTCGTACTCGGCCCACGTGGTGACGCCGTCGTCGTCGATGAAGGCCGGCCGGTCGGGCCGGTCGCGTGCGTTGGCGGCGACGGCCTCGCTGACCGTGGTCATGCCGTCATCCTGTTCTCCGCCGCCGAGGTGACGGAAATCGACCTGTGAGGTGCAGAACCGTCACCTCGGCCGGAGGGAGAACGGGTCAGGCGAGGATCTTGGCCTTCTGGGCCTCGAACTCGGCCGGCGTGATCACGCCCTTGTCGCGCAAATCGGCCAGTTTGGAGAGCTCGTCGGCGGTGGTCCCGCCGCCGCTGGTGGCGGCCTGCTGGACGTAGGACCGGAACTGCTGCTCCGACTCGGCCGCCCGTTGCGCATCACGCTCGGCCATGCCCCTTCCGCGCGCGATCACGTACACGAACACGCCGAGGAACGGCAGGATGATCACGAAGATCAGCCACAGTGCCTTCCCCCAACCGCCGAGATCGTGGCTCCGGAAGATGTCGAAGATCACCCGGAACAGGATGAAGATCCAGACGATCCACAGGAACAACCACAACAGGGTCCAGAACGCACCCAACAACGGATAGTCATAAGCGAGCAAGGCAAGGCCCTCCGACTCGGTGGAATGTCCGTAGCAGTATGGTCCGACGCCTGCTCACAATGGGTGATGCTTGGCGCCGTCGCCTCGAGGCGCCCCCTGGGCTCCCGACTCGCCCTGTGTCGCTCCACGGTGCGGATTCCGCACCAACGGGCGCCACAGGCGTGAGACGGGGCGGGGAGTCGGGTGCGGATCGAGGACGGGCGGTGGCGGCGGCCGATGACGCGAAGGGCCCGAGCAGCGATACGGTCAGCGGGACCGATCAAGGGGCTCGATGGTCGATCAGGAACCTCCCAGCGCCCTCCCAGAGCGGGAGAGGGCAGACCGGCCGCCACGGCGGCGCGCCTGGCGATGGGTGATCGGCGTCGGCATCGTGGCCGTGCTGCTCGGCCTGTTGTTCTGGGACCGCAGTTCGTCGGGGCCCAAGCCGTTGTCGCGGGCCGAGGTCGACAGCATCGCCCAGGCCGCCGTCACCAAGGGCATCGACGACGCCAAGGCCGCCCCGCCCGCCGCCGCCACCGCCTTCCAGACGATCCAACCCTCGGTCGTCCTCATCTCCACCGAGCAGGCCGGCCCGGCCAAGACCGAGGGTGTCGGCGCCGGTGTCGTGGTCAACGATCAGGGCGCCATCCTCACGGCCCGCCACGTGGTGGCCGGGGCGACCGCCATCCACATCACCTTCCCCGACGGCACGAAGGCCAACGGCACGGTGGTGTCCGAGCAGGCGGAGAACGACATCGCCGTACTGTCCGCCGACCAGTCGCCCGAGGCGCTCGTGCCGGCGGTGCTCGGCGGCGGCGTGCAGATCGGCGACGACGTGTTCGCTGTCGGTCATCCCCTCGGTCTTGCCGACTCGCTGAGCGCGGGGGTGGTCTCCGGCCTCAACCGCACGGTGCCGGGTAGCGACGGCACCACGATGAAGGGCCTCATCCAGTTCGATGCCGCCGTCAACCCCGGCAGCTCCGGTGGACCGCTCCTCAACAAGGCGGGACAGGTCGTCGGCATCGTCACCTCGTTGGCCAACCCGTCGCAGCAAGGGTTCTTCATCGGCATCGGATTTGCTGTCCCGATCGGTACTGCCACCGGCGCCGCCGGCGGGCCGGACCTGTGAGCAACGTCAGGAACACCTCCATGGAACCGTCCTTCCCCAACCCCAAGCCGATGGAACACGTCGTGTACCAGGTCAAGAAACTGATCGTGGGCCAGGACGAGTTGCTCGAGCGGCTGATCGTGGCTCTCTTGGCCCGCGGCCACATCCTGGTGGAAGGCGTGCCCGGCCTGGCGAAGACGATGGCGATCAAGACGCTGTCGCAGACCATCGGCGGCCAGTTCCAGCGCATCCAGTTCACACCCGACCTCGTGCCCGCCGACCTCGTCGGCACGCGCATCTACAACCAGCGCCTCGGCGAATTCCAGACGTCGCTGGGCCCCATCCACACCAACCTGCTCCTGGCCGATGAGATCAACCGGGCCCCGGCCAAGGTGCAGAGCGCGCTGCTGGAGGTCATGCAGGAGCGCCAGGTCACGATCGGGCGCGACACCTTCCCTGTCCCCGAGCCCTTCCTCGTCATGGCCACGCAGAACCCCATCGAGTCCGAGGGCACCTACCCACTGCCCGAGGCCCAGCTCGACCGGTTCATGCTGAAGGTGCTCGTGGGCTACCCGAGCCCGACGGAGGAGTTCGTCATCGTCGAGCGCATCACGGGCCACCCGGAGCCGACGCAGAAGGTGATCGACACCGAGCAGTTGGTGTCGTTGCAGCGCTCGACCGACGCGGTGTACGTCGATCCCGCTCTCATCGAGTACTCCGTGCGAGTGGTGGCGGCCACGCGCCAGCCCGCCTCCGTGGGCCAGGACCAGATCGCTTCCTACATCACCTACGGCGCCAGCCCACGGGCGTCGATCAACATGATCCTGGGCGCCAAGGCCCTCGCTTTCGTCCGGGGCCGCGACTACTGCCTGCCGCAGGACGTCCGCGACCTCGCGCTCGATGTTCTCCGTCACCGCATCGTCCTCTCCTACGAGGCCCTCGCCGACAACGTGTCCCCCGACGAGATCCTCGGTTCCATCCTCAACGTCGTCCCGCTCCCCGAGGTCCCCCTGCATGAGCGCCGCATCCGGCCGCCCACCTACACCCGCGTCCGCAGCGACGCCTGAGCGCGTCCTGCGCCGCCTCGAGTGGCGCGTGATCCGTCGGCTCGACGGGCGCCTCCAAGGCGACTACCGGACGATGTTCCACGGCGTCGGCATCGACTTCGCCGACCTGCGCGACTACGAACTCGGCGACGACGTGCGGCACATCGACTGGAACGTCACGGCGCGGATGGACGCGCCGTATGTCCGCACGTTCCTCGAGGACCGCGAGCTCACGGCGTGGCTGCTACTCGACCGCTCGCCGTCGATGGGCTTCGGCCCCACGGCGAGGTCGAAGGAGCTCGTGCTCGTGGAGTTGGCCACCACGCTGGCCCGGCTGTTCACCCGGGGCGGCAACCGGGTCGGTGCCATCGTCTACAACAACGCCGTCGAGCGCACGATCCCGCCGCACGGCGGCCGGATCCAGGTCCTGCGTCTGGCGCACGAGCTGCTGCGGCCGTCGGTGCCCACGGGCACCACCACCGACCTCACTGTCCTCGTGAACGCGGCGGCGGCCACGGTGCGGCGCCGCTCGCTCATCATCCTGATCTCCGACTTCATCAGCGAGCCCGGGTGGGAGCGGCCGCTGTCGATGCTCGCCGAGCGCCACGAGCTCGTCGCCATCCGCCTGGTGGACCGGCGTGAGCTCGAGCTCCCCGACGCCGGGCTCATCGTCGTCGAGGACGTCGAGACGGGTGAGCTGCTCTCGGTCGACACCAGCGACCCGTTGTTCCGCCAGCGCTTCCAGGAGCTGGTGGCCGAGCGCCAGGCCGAACTGCGGGCGGCGACCCGTCGGGCCGGCATCGAGCTCGACGAAGTGTCCACCGACGACGATCTGGTGCGGGCCATCCTCCGCATGATCGAACGGCGAAAGCGGCGCCGCTGATGTCGTTCATCTGGCCGGGAATGCTCGTCCTGCTGCTGGCCGCTCCGCTGTTCGTGGCGGGGTACATCTCGCTCGTGCGGAACCGGACGCGCCGGAGCCGGGCGCTGGCGGCCCAAGGGTTCGTGCCCACGACGTCGGGACAGCGACTGCGCCGGCTGCGCCACGTACCGTTCGCCTTCTTCTTCTTGGCGGTGGTGCTGCTGCTCGTCGCCTTCGCCCGGCCCGAGGTCAGCTTCAGCCTGCCCCACAAGGAAGGCACGGTGATCCTTGCCTTCGACGTGTCGAACAGCATGATGGCCACCGATCTGCAGCCGACGCGCATCGACGCGGCCAAGGCGGCGGCCCGGGCCTTCGTGCAGAAGCAGCCGAAGAGCATCAAGATCGGCGTGGTGGCGTTCAGCGACGGCGGCCTCGTGACCCAGCCCCCCACCGACGTGCGCCCCGACGTCCTGGCCGCCATCGACCGCCTCGCGCCGCAAGGGGCGACGTCGCTCGGGCAGGGCATCTTCACGTCGCTCAATGCCATCGCCGGCAAGCCGATCACCGCCGACCTGAGCAACCTCGACAGCGACGCCAGCAACGTCGACATCGGCTACTACAGCTCAGCCGCCATCGTGCTGCTGTCCGACGGGCAGAACACGGCCAGCCCCGATCCGCTCGAGGTGGCCAAGCTGGCGTCGGTGGCCGGCGTGCACATCTACCCGATCGGCATCGGGAGCGCGCAGGGCACGGTGGTGAAGGTCAACGGGTTCAGCGAGGCGACGGCCCTCGACGAGCAGTCGCTGAAGGACATCGCGTCGGTCACCAACGGCATCTACTTCAACGCCCAGGACACCGAGTCGTTGAGCAACATCTACAAGAAGATCGACTTGAAGCTGGCCACCGACGGGAAGAAGACCGAGGTGACCGGGCTCGTCACCGGCATCAGCGCCTTCCTCCTCGTGATGGGCGGGGCCCTCTCGCTCGTCTGGTTCGGGAGACTGGTGTAGATGGTCGGCCGCGTCCTGTTCTCGCGCGTGGAACGTGTCGTATTGGTCGCTCAGACGCGTGAGAACGGCGGAAGGCGGTAGCGATGTCGTTCGCCACGCCCCTCGCCCTGCTGGCGCTGCTGGTGGTGCCGCTGCTGCTGGCGGGCTACCTCTGGCAGTTGCGCCGCAAGCGGAAGCAGGCCGTGCGCTTCTCCGACGTGGCGCTCGTCCGGGCCGCGGTGCCGAAGCGGTCTCGGTGGAAGCGCCACATCCCGGTCGCCCTGTTCCTCGCCAGTATCGCCGGCCTGGCGGTGGCGGCGGCCCGCCCGCAGATGTCGGTGAAGGTCCCGCTCGGGCGGACCTCGGTGATCCTCGCCCTCGACGTGTCCCGGTCGATGTGCGCCACCGACGTGCAGCCGAACCGGCTCGCCGTCGCCCAGGAGGCCGCCCGCACCTTCGTCAAGGACCAGGTGGCCGGCACCCGCATCGGCATCGTTGCCTTCGCCGGCTTCGCCGAGCTGATCGTGCCGCCCACCACCGACCGTCAGCAGCTCACCGACGCCATCGACAACCTCACCACGGCGCGGGGCACCGTCATCGGCGCGGCCGAGCTGAAGGCCATCGACGCCATCGCCGCCGTCAACCCCGACGTGGCCCCGGTCGGGAACGAGGCCAACGGCGATGCGACCACGCAGACCCCGTCCTCGACGCCGCCGCCCACCAAGAACGGTGACTACGTGCCCGACATCGTCGTGCTGCTCACCGACGGCGCCAACACCCGTGGCATCGATCCGGTGCAGGCGGCGCAAGTGGCGGCCGAGCGCAAGGTACGCATCTACACGATCGGCTTCGGCACGACGAATCCCACGTCGATGGTCTGCACGCGCAGCCAGCTCGGCGCCGACGTCTTCAACGAGGGCGGGTTCGCCGGCGGTGGGGCCGGGCCGGCAGCAGGCGGCTTCCGCCAGTTCCTGGTCATCGACGAGCCGACGCTGATGAAGGTCGCCGACGTCACGGGCGGCAAGTTCTACAAGGCCGAGGACGCCAACCAGCTCCGCGGCGTGTTCCAACAGCTTCCGCACCAAGTCGAGCTGCAGACCGAGAAGCACGAGATCAGCGTCTGGTTCGCCATCATTGGTGCCGCGCTCGCGTTGGCTGCCATCGGTCTCTCGCTTCTCTGGAACAGGTTCCCGTGATCGAGCGCGCGCCCTTCGGCCGCACCGGCCACGACTCGACCCGGGTCATCTTCGGCGCCGCCGCCCTGTCGCGCATGAGCCAGGACCGGGCCGACGCCACCCTCGCCATCGCCCGCGACTTCGGCCTCAACCACATCGACACGGCGGCGGCGTACGGCGACGCCGAGCTACGCCTGGCGCCGTTCCTGGCCGAGCACCGCGCCGACGTGTTCCTCGCCACCAAGACGGGCGACCGTACGGGCGACGGCGCGCGGGCCAGCTTGGAGCGGTCGCTGCAGCGGATGGGCGTCGACGCAGTCGATCTCATCCAGCTCCACAACCTCGTCGAGGAGGACGAGTGGGCCACCGCCCACGGCCCCGGCGGCGCCGTGGAAGCGCTGGCTCGCGCGCGTGACGAGGGCCTGACGCGGTTCATCGGCGTCACCGGCCACGGCCTGCGCATCCCGCGCATGCACCTGCGCAGCCTCGAGCGGTTCGACTTCGACGCCGTCCTGTTCCCGTACAACTTCGTCCTGCTCCGCAACGAGGCGTACCGGTCCGATGTCGAGGAGCTCATCGCGCTGTGCGCCGAGCGTCGGATCGCGGCGCAGACGATCAAGTCGATCGCGCGCCGGCGCTGGCGCGACGACGACTCGGCGCCGCGCTACTCGTGGTACGCGCCGGTGACGGAGGCCGACGCCCTCGGCCGCGCCGTCCGGTACGTGTTGGGCCGGCCCGGTCTGTTCCTCCTGTCGTCGAGCGACGCCACCCGGCTGCCCGCCATCCTGGAGGCCGCGACGTCGGGCGGGCCAGTGCCCACCGACGACGAGCTGGCCGCCGACGCCGCCGCCGAGGGCATGGAGCCGTTGTTCGACGGGGCCGAGCTCGAACGAATCTAGATCTTCGTCGCCGGCCTCCGCTGCGCTTCGGCCGGCTCCATATCGGCGTCGCCGCCTCCGCTCGCTTTGGCGGCTCCTAGTCTCGCTTCGCTCGGCAATCGGTGCTCGCGCGGCCTGGCGGCGCACGGCAAAGTCGGACGCCGCCGCCTCGCTCTTTTGCTCAGGCTCGCCCGCGCAGGACGCCTCGGCTTCTGACTTGGGTGCCGGCTCGAGCCACC
>DASXAI010000504.1:0-5210 GCA_036406775.1 Acidimicrobiales bacterium | reverse complement strand
GACCCCTTCGCCGACCTGCTCGGCGTCGAGCAGGAACTGCCCTCCCTCTAGTCGCCGGACCTCTTCGCCGCGGCTCGGCGGAGACATCGTCCTGGCGGACGGCGTTGTGTTGTCTCACCCCCGTGCTAGCCTCAGATTTCTTCTCCTTTCTTCTTGACGGCTCCTGCACGCCCACTATACTCGAACACATGTTCGTCGTCAAGAGCGTGGAGGAGGAGGTGAACGGCCAGGAAGCTGCCCTCGCTCGCTTCTGCGCCGGGTTCGACCCGGAGGCCGTGCCGCTCGAGCAGGCCGCAACGATCTACGAGACCCTCGCCCGTATGGAGAAGCTCGTCGCCGGCGCACGCGTGCGGTTGGCGGCGCGTGTCGAGGCGTCGAACGTGTGGCGGCAAGCGGGCCACCGCACGGCGGCTGACTGGCTCGCTCGCACTGCGGGCGTCACCGCAGGGGTCGCTCACGCCGAGCTCGCGGCCTCGGCTCGCCTCGCCGCCCTCAGCGCTACCGACGACGCTCTTCGCCGAGGCCAGCTGTCCGCGATGCAGGCCGCAGTAGTGACCGACGCCGCGGCAGTCGATCCCGCCGCCGAGGGTCGGCTGCTCGTCGAGGCCGCTACCGCCTCGTTGCGTCAACTCCGAGACGACTGCGCCCGGGTGAAAGCGGCCGCTGATCCCAACGCCGATGCTCGGTACGAGCGGATCCATCGTGAGCGGAGCGTCCGCTGGTTCGCCGACCACGACGGCGCTTGGAACCTTCACGCACGAGGCCCGGTCCATCTCGGGGCCCGCTTCGTGGCCGCGTTGCGGCCGCTCATCGATAACGCCTTCACCAAGGCGAGGGACGACGAACGCCACGAACCCGAGGCCGCCTACGCCTTCGATGCCCTGGTCGCACTGGCCGAGGGCTCGGGAAGAGGGCCAGGCCGCCGGGAGAAGTACCTGGCGCTCCTGCGGGTGGACCTAGAGGCGTTGTGCCGGGGTGCGGTCGAGACCGACGAGTGCTGCGAGCTCACCGGAATCGGCCCGGTCCCGGTTCGCGTGGCCCGGGAGCTCCTCGGTGACGCCGTGCTTCAGCTCGTCATCACCCGCGGTCGAGACGTCGCGTCGGTCGTCCACCTCGGGCGCGGGCCGAGTGCAGCGCAGAAGATCGCGCTCCTGTGGAGCCAGCCCACGTGCAGCCGCCAGGGCTGCGGTCAGCTCTGGACCCACGCCGAGGTCGACCACCGCGTGCCCTGGGCCCAGACCCATCAAACGGAGCTCGGCGGCCTCGATCGGCTGTGCCGGCACGACCACCGGCTCAAGACCAATCACGGCTGGGCGCTGGTACCCGGGACGGGCCCACGACCCATGGTGCCTCCCGGGCACCCTGATCATCCCGACCACCCGGACAGGGCGGGTCGTGACCCACCGTGAGGCTGGTTCATATCCATGAAATCCGTCTACCGGAAGGAGGGATTGCGGCTTTGGTGCGACAGCGTGGCGCGACCAGCGCCGTGCGCCTTCGCGCCGTACGGCCTGACGGAACCGCCGGCGTGCCCACGGCGTACGGAGAGGCATGACCGCCGCTCTCACCGAACTGACGCGGACCGACGACGTCGACGACGTCGACGACCTCGCGCGACCACAGCACCACCCGTCGTCGAACCGGGTCGGCGTGCTGGCGACCGTGCGCGCCCTCACGCCGATGGTCCGGGCCCACGCCGACGCCATCGAGCGGGGTCGCCGGTTGCCGCCGGCCGTGTTCTGCGAGCTGCTCGAAGCGGGCATGTTCCACCTCCTCGCGCCACGGCGCTTCGGCGGCCGTGAGGTCAACGTCCTCACCGCCCTCGAGGCCCTCGAGGCCTTTGCCGCAGTCGACGGGTCGACGGCGTGGGTCCTCATGATCAACAACAACGCCGGCATGATCCCGGCCTTTCTCGAGGAGGCGGCGGCGGCTGAGATCTACGCCGACGACCCGACCGCCGTGATCGCCGGCGCCCTCGTCCCCAGTGGCATCGCCTGCTCGGTGCGCGGCGGGTACCGGGTGTCGGGGCGATGGGCGTTCGCCAGCGGCGTCGAGCACAGCGCGTGGGTTGTGGCCGCCGGCCGGGTCGATGGTGGCGACGTCCGGGCGTTCGTCGTGCCGGCCGAGGACGTCACGGTGGTCGACACGTGGTCCGTGAGCGGTCTGCGCGGCACCGGTAGCCACGACTTCGAGGTTCACGACACCTTCGTGCCGGCCCGCCGGTCGTTCTGGTTGACGGACCGGCCGGCGCAGCCCGGGGCGTTGTACCGCTTCCCGATCCGTTCACTGGGGGCCGCCGCCATCGCCGCGGTCACCCTCGGGATCGGGCGGGGCGCCCTCGACGCGCTCACCGAACTGGCCGGGACCAAGACGCCGACGATGACGTCCCACGCCCTGCGCGACCGGCCGTACGTCCAGACCGAGCTGGCTCGGGCCGAGGCCATCCTGCGCTCGGCCCGTACCTGGCTGTTCGAGTCGGTGCGCCAGGCGTGGATGGACGTCGTGGCCGGCCGCACCGTCACGCCCCACGACCAGGCCTTGCTGCGCCTCGCCGCCACCTACGCCGTCGAGCGTGCCGCCGAGACGGTCGACATCGCGCAGCGGCTGGCGGGCGGTTCGGCCATCTTCACCCGGTCGCCCCTCGAGCGGGCGTTCCGGGACGTGCACACGGCGACCCAGCACTTCTCCGTGCAGCCGACGATGTACGAGCCGGTGGGCCGGGCCCTGTTGCATCTCCCGCCCGAGGGCTTGGCGCTGTAGCGCTAGGCAGGCGCGATCGACAGGCCGAACGTCTTCTCGAAGCGCCGGTAGTAGTCGTCGTCGTCGACGGCCCGACCGACCTCCACCCACGCCTCGTCGCTGAAGGCGGCCCGGTTGGTCAGCTCGGCGCCGCCCCACGAGCAGGGGTAGCGGAGCCTCGGGTCGTCGGTGGTCACGGCGTGGTGGATGACGGCGCCGACCTCGAACGGGTCGGTGGCCTGCGGGATGCCCGCCGCGTAGAACTGCAACATCCACCGGTACTGCGCGTCGTAGGCCCCGACCGACGGCGGCAGGTCGACGTTCTTGGCGAAGATGGCCGACTTGGTGATGCCGGGTTCGACGATGACGACGCGCACACCGAACGGCGCCACCTCGAGCGCCAGCTCCTCGCTGAGGCCCTCGAGCGCCCACTTCGACGCCACGTACGGCGCCTGGGCGATGGCTCCGATCCGGCCGGTGACTGACGAGATGTTCACGATCGCCCCCGAACCCTGGGCCCGCATGGTGGGCAGCACGGCCCGGATGCACCGAAGGGCGCCCGAGACGTTGACGTCCATGACGGCCTGGATCTGCTCGGGCGTGCAGTCCTCGACGACGGCATTGCCACCGACGCCGGCGTTGTTGACGAGCACGTCGACCCGCCCGGCGGTGCCGATGATGCGGGCCATGGCGTCGGCCACCGACGCGTCGTCGGCCACGTCCATCTGGACGGTCTCGACCTCGACGCCGGCGGTGTCGGCCATGGTCCGGAGCTTCCCCGTCGAGTCGAGGTTCCGGGCCGTGCCGAACACCCGGTAGCCCTGGGCGGCGAGGTGGACGGCGGTGGCCCGGCCGATCCCGGAGTTCGCTCCCGTGACGATGGCGACAGGCGTGCTCATGGCCCGACAGTAGATCGCGAACGTGAACCGCAGAGCGCCCGCCCGGGCGCTCCGCCCATCAGGAAACTCGGTTCAACTTCCGGTCTGGGCCGTGATCACCGGGGTGTCGCCGTTGGTGGACACGGCTCCGAGCACGCTGCGCAGCGCCTGGGCCGCGCCGAGCAGGGCTGCGCTCTCGTACGGCACCACGATCTTGGCGTTGTCGCTGTCGGCGAACTTCGACAGGGCGTCGAGTTGCAGGATGGCGACGAGCGTGGGGTCGGGCGCCTCCTTCTTGATGGCGCCGTACACCGTGGTGATCGCCTTCGAGCGGCCCTCGGCCTCGAGGATGGCGGCCTGGCGGGCACCCTCGGCCTGGAGGATGGCGGCCTGGCGGGCACCCTCGGCCCGGCGCACCGCCGCCTGGGCCTCGCCCTCGGCCACGTTGATGGCCGACTGCCGCTGGCCCTCGGACTGGAGGATCTTGGCTCGCTTCTCCTGGTCGGCCTGCTTCTGGAGGGCGAGTGCCTGCAGGATCTGCTGGGGCGGGGTGATCTCGATGATCTCGATCCGGTTGATCCGGATGCCCCACTTGTCGGTGACTGCCTCCATCTGCATCTGGACGTCGGTGTTGATGCGCTCTCGTTCGGACAGCGCCTCGTCGAGCGTCAGCGTGCCGATGACCGACCGGAGGGCAGTGCGGGCGAGGGCGTCGATGGCGACGTCGAAGTTGGCGATGCTGAACAGCGCCTGCTGGGCGTCGACCACCTGGGTGAAGATGGTGGCGTTCACCGTCACCACGACGTTGTCCTTGGTGATGACGTCCTGGCGGTCGCCGGGGCGGGGGATCTCCCGCATGTCGACGCGCTGCAGCGACTGCACGAAGGGGGCGATGATCACGAGCCCCGGTTCGTGGGTCTTGCGGTACTCGCCGAGGTGCTTGACGACTCCGACGGTGCCCTGCTGGACGATGTTGACCATCTGGCGCAGGGCCGCGATCAACACGATGACGACGATGGCGGCGATGACGATGCCGATCACGGCGCCGCCGCCGAGTGCGAATATCACGAGTGCTCCTGTTCTCCGTTCCCATCCGCTCCGAGCGGCGGGAAGTGACCGTCAGCCGGCCATACGACGAGCGTCGTGCCCTGGACTGCGGTGACGAGGACTTTGGTGCCGGCCGGGATCGGGTGGTCGTTGCCGCTCACGGCGCGCCAGCTCTCGCCGGCCAGGCGCACGTGACCGATGGCACCGTGGTCGCCCACGGTGTCGAGGGTGAAGACCTCCTGCCCCACGAGGCCGCCGTGAACCCCCGCCGTTCGCACGCCGCCGCGCCGCTGCGTGACGGCCTGGCTGACCGCCGGCCGGAGCAGCACGATGCCGAGGACAGCCACGACGACGGCGGCGAGCACTTGGAGGAGGATGGCGTCGGGCGCGGCGGCCGCCACGATGGCGGCGGCGAAGCACCCGGCCGCCCCGAAGAGGGCGTAGAAGGCGAGGTGGTGCACCTCTACGCTGATCAGCACGACGCCGATGGCGATCCAGGCGATGGTCAGCATGACACCTCTTCTTCCTTCGCGCGGGAGTGTACGA
>DASXAI010000503.1:0-9623 GCA_036406775.1 Acidimicrobiales bacterium | reverse complement strand
CTGAACATCAGCCCCGAGCTCGCGGCCCGGCGCTACGGGTCGCGGTGGCGACGATTCAGGGCGGCGAACCCTCGCTGAGCCTCGCCTGCCGCCGCCACCTGAAGCTTCGCGGACCGGCCCCCGAGCCTGCCGCGGCCTCGGGGGCCAGGCCGGAGTGCCAGTGCGGTCCGGTCCAGGTGGAGGATGGGCGCAGTCCGCACCAACCAGCGGTCCGCTACCCGCGTGAACCACGCCGCAAACGCTGAGCCATTCGACCACCTCGACGGTCAGCGGTCCTAGGCTCGCTGGCGATGACCAGCGGCGGGGAGTCGGCACCGACCGACCGCGGCGCCCTCACGCCCGACGACGCTCGATCGTCCCGGCTCTATCCCCGCGCCTCGTTCGAGTTCGAACGGATGGCGTTCTTCTGCGACGCCGTCTACGCCATCGCGTTGACCCTGCTGGTCACGAGCCTCGACGTCCCGGACATCATCCACGAGACGAGTGCGAGCGACCTGTGGTCGGCCCTCGGTGACGTCCGGGGGCGGATCATCACGTTTTTCGTCAGCTTCCTGGTGATCGGCAGCTTCTGGCTCGGCCATCACCGGTTCTTCAGCCATCTCCGGGCGGTGAGCCGGCCGCTGATGTACGCCACGCTGATCTACCTGGCGTTCGTGGCCTTCCTCCCGTTCCCCGCCTCGGTGCTGGGCGCGTACGACGACAACCCGGTCGGTGTGGCGTTCTATGCGGTGTCGCTGGCCATCCTGAGCGGGCTCGAAGGTGTGACCTTCTGGCTGGCCTGGCGCCAGGACCTCTTGACGCAACGCCTGAGCGGCGCCGCCTTCCGGTGGTCGATGCTGGCGACGCTGACGCCCGTGGCCATGTTCCTGATCTCCATCCCCATCGCCTTCGTGAATCCCACCCTCGGCATCGTGACCTGGTTCGTCACCTTCCCGATCGAGGCCGTGCTCGAACGGTTCCGCCCGCCCGAGCTGGCGACTGAGTGAGGCGTCCAGCAGTTGGCGAACCGATCGTGCCAACATGATTGGATGCACCGCTTGAACGGGGTCGTGGCGCGGGTTGGCGTCGTCGTCGCGTTGGCCCTGGGGTCCACCGCCATCCTGGCGACACCGGCACCGGCCGCGCCGGCGGTGCCGGCCGCTGTTCCCGCCAAGGCGTCCGTGTTCACTCCTGTCCCGCCGAGCCGGTTGGTCGACACCCGCATCGGGCTCGGGGCCACGACGCCGGGCGACAACAGCACCATCACGGTGCAGATCACGGGCCAGGCCGGCATCCCCGCCAACGCCACCGCCGTCGTCCTCAACGTGACCGCCACGGAGACGACCGGGCCCGGGTTCGTGACGGCCTATCCGGCGGGGCAGGGGCTGCCGCTGGCGTCCAACCTCAACCCGGAGCGAGCCAAGCAGAACTTGCCGAACCTCGTCACGGTGCCGATCGGCGTCAACGGTCAGATCGCGGTGTACACGCTCACGAAGGCCGACATCCTCGTCGACGCCTTCGGCTACTACACCGCCGCCACGTCGGCTCGGGCCGGACGCTACATCCCCGTCGGCCCGGTGCGGGCCTACGACTCGCGGTCGGTCCGCGGCCCCTTGGCGGCCGGTGAGACGGTCCGGGTGCCGCTGCGCAACTTCATCGGCGCCGACGCCACGGCGGTCGTGCTGAACGTCACGGCCACCGAGGCCACCAACGACGGCTACTACACCGTGTTCGCCGCCGGTGCGAGTCGCCCGGAGACCTCGAACCTCAACGTGGTCAAGGGCGGCACGGTTCCGAACCAGGTCATCGTGCCCGTGAGCCCCGACGGCGTCGACATCTACTCGTACGCCGGCGGTCACGTCGTCGTCGACGTCTTCGGCTGGTTCACCGGGCAGTCGGCCCCCGATTCGAGCGACGGCCTCTTCGTGCCCGTGTCCCCCACCCGCTTCCTCGACACGCGCACGAACGACAACGCCCTCGGCCCCAAGCAACGCCTCTATGCGGGTTGGACGATCGAGATGCCCGTGATCGGCCGAGCCGGCATCCCCGTCGGCGTGGGCGCGCTCGTCGCCAACACCACGATCGTCAACACGCGAGCGCCGGGGTTCACCACCGTGTACCCCGCGGGCCAACCCCGCCAGCTCACGTCGAACCTGAACGCCACGGCGTCGGCGCAGCTGATCGCCAACCACACCATCGTGCCGGTGTCGGTGCGGGGCGTGGCCTTCTACTCGCAGGTCGGCAGCCACATCGTGGTCGACGTCACCGGCTGGTACACGGGCACCCCGCTCGCATCACCTCTCGGTGTTCCGGTCAACCCGCCGCCCGGCCTGCCGCCGCCGCCGACTCGACTGGTGATCCCGCGGCTCGGGCTCGACACCGACCTGGCGTGGGCGTCCAGCCTCGACGACCTCGTCGACAATCCGGGCTGGCTCCCCGGCAGCGGCCTCACGGGCGTGCCCGGCAACATGGTGATCGCCGGCCACCGCGTGTCCCACACACACCCGTTCCGCTTCATCGACGCCATGCAGCCCGGCGACGAGATCTACGTGTACGCCGACGGCAAGTACACCTACCAGGTGGTGGGCTCGGTGGTCGTCGACGGTGGCGACTACAACGCCATCGTGGCCCAGACGGCTGATCCCACCCTCACGCTGTACGCGTGCCATCCACCCGGCTCGATCGCCCAACGGTGGCTGGTGAAGAGCGACTACCTCGGCGACTACTGACGCCGCTTGTCGTACCTCGTCGCCCAGATCAGCGACTTCCACATCGTCGAGCGCGGGCAACTGCTGCTCGATGCCATCGACAGCGCCGCCTTCCTTCGGGCCGCCGTCGACCATCTCAACCGGCTCGATCCGGCCCCCGACGTCGTGGTGGCGACGGGTGATCTCGTGAACGACGGCAGGCCGGCGCAGTACGCCAACCTCCGCGAACTCCTGACACCTCTGCACCACCCGTTGCGGCTCGTGCCGGGCAACCACGACGACCGCGACGCCCTGCGCGCCGAATTTCCCGATCACGACGAGGTCGGCACCGACGGCTTCGTCGACTACGTCGTCGAAGGGCCGGTGCGGGTCGTCGCGCTCGACAGCACGCGGTTCCCCGAGCCCGGCGGCTGTCTCGACGACGGCCAACTGGCCTGGCTCGACCGCACGCTGGCCGAGGCGCCGGCGACGCCCACGATCGTGGCCGTGCACCACCCACCGTTCCCCACCGGCATCGAGCACATGGACGCCATGGGGTTCGATCCTGCGAGCGCCGCCGCCCTCGGTGACGTGATCGGCCGCCACCGGCAGGTCGAGCGGGTCCAGTCCGGCCATCTCCATCGCTCGATCACGACCCGCTGGCACGGGACGACGGCGGCCACCGCTCCCGGTGTGGCCCACGCCGTCGCCCTCGACCTGCAGGGCGGGCCGGCGGCATGGAACCGGGAGCCGCCGGCGTGCGTCCTGCACTGGTGGACGCCGGCCACGGGCCTGGTCTCGCACGTCCAGGCGATCGGGGCCTATCCGGCGACGCGCTATTAGTGTCCTGAGTCGGCAATCGTTGCGCCGATCGGCGAGCGATGTTCGTCCCCCGGCGTCGAATCTCGGCGTGGATCGGCATCTCGGCGTCGATCGGCCTCGTTTTCGACGCGGAGGACGCCGAGAACCACGGCCGAGCCGGCCCTAGGACTGACCGGCGCGGGAGCGGGCCAGATGGGCCTCGATCCGGCCGATCCAGTCGATGTCCTCGGTCGAGCCGCCGGCGGCGTGGATGCGACGGCGCTCCTCGGCCAGGCGCAGCGCCACGTCGGCGAACTCGGGACCGACGGTCGCCTCGAGCTCGCGCCGCAACCACGACGCCAGGGCGGGGCTGGCACCACCGGTCGACACCGCGACGGTCACCGGACCGCGCCGCAGGATCGCGGGCACGAGGAACGAGCAGTTGGCGGGATCGTCGGCGCCGTTGCACCAAACCCTGGCGGCTTCCGCGTCCTCGAACACGGCCCGGTTCACCGCCGGCCCGGCATCGACCAGCACGAGCCAGTAGCCGGCGACATCGCCGGGCTGGTAGTCATGGCCGTCGACCCGCGTCACCACGGCACCGGCGTCGGCCAGCGCAGTGGCGCGGCGGTCCGCGGCGGGCCCGGTGCCGACCACGAGCACGCGGCGACCCGCGACGTCGAGACTGACGGGGACGTGCATCAGTCGGCCTCCCCGCTGCGCCGGCGGCGCGGCGGCGCGATCCACACCGGGGCGTCGACAGGTATGGCGCGGTGCGCAAAGTCGCCGAAGCCCTCACCCGGGCGCGCTTCGACGCGGTACTGCTCCACCAGCGGTGCGAGGAGCTTGGGGACCTCCTCGAGCGTCGCCCCGATCGCGATGCGGCGGTTGAGCCGATCGCCGCCGACGGTGCCGCCCACGTAGAGGTCGTAGGTCGACTTGGTGCGTCCGACGATGCCCACCTCGGACGTGTACGGCCGGGCGCAACCGTTCGGGCAGCCGGTCACGTTGACACGCAGCGGCAGATCGCCGAGCTCGACGGCGTCGAGCACGTCGTGGATGTCGTCGACGATGCGCGGCAGCACCCGTTCGGCCTCCGCGAGCGCCTGCCCGCACGTCGGCAGGGCCGGGCACGCCATGGCGTGACGCTCGACCGGGCGCAGGCTGTCGGCGGGGGCGACGCCGTAACCCGCCAGCACGGCGTCGACGGCGTCTCGGTCGCCAACGGCGAAACCGGTGAGGAGGACGTCCTGGCGCGGCGTGAGGCGGATCTCGGGCCGCCACGTCTCGACGACGCGGCGCAGAGCGTCGCGCTGGCGGCCCCGGACGCGTCCGCTGGGCACCGGCACGCCGAGGACCCAGACGCCGTGGGCGTCCTCCCACCAGCCGAGGTGGTCGGCGCTGTCGAGCCACGGCGGCAGCTCGACCGGATCGGCGAGGGGATGCCCGACGCGCCGTTCGACCTCGGCGCGGCACCAGTCGAGGCCCCGTTCGTCGACGACGTACTTGAGGCGGGCGCGATGGCGGTCGTCGCGGTTGCCGAAGTCGCGGTGGATCGTGATGATCGCTTCCACCACGGCGGCCAAGTCGGCGTCGGTGGTCCACAGCAGCGGCGAGGCC
The DNA here is from genome assembly GCA_036406775.1 of Acidimicrobiales bacterium. Classification (GTDB taxonomy): domain Bacteria; phylum Actinomycetota; class Acidimicrobiia; order Acidimicrobiales; family Ilumatobacteraceae; genus DASXAI01. Next base: position 4,536 of record DASXAI010000503.1, on the reverse strand, counting down.
AGGCGGGGATAGGTGTCGTCCTCGCGGGCGTGCGCCTGCCCGAGCCCGCCCCCGATCAGCACGACGTAACCGGCTTCGCCGTCGCGCTCGATGGGCACGACGCCGACGTCGTTGGTGTAGACGTCGACACAGTTGTCGCCCGGGAAGGCGAAGCCGATCTTGAACTTGCGGGGCAGGTAGGCGTCGCCGTACAGCGGCTCAGCGTCGTCGAGCACGCCCTCGGGCACCTCGGCGGTGACGGCCCTTTCACCGTCGACCCACAGCTCGTAATACGCCGCGCCCTGGGGCTTGAACCGGGCCGACAGCGCCTGCGCTGCCGCCAGGACGGTGGTCTGGTCGCGGCCGGGAACGTCGGCCGGGCAGCACATCACGTTGCGGACGACGTCGCCGCACGCCGCCAGCGTGGTGACGAGGTGCTCGTTGAGGGTGTGGATCAGGGCGTGCAAGTCGCCCTTGTGCACGAAGTGGAACTGGAGGTCCTGGCGGGTCGTGATGCGCAGCGTGCCGTCGGCCACCGCACCGGCGAGGTCGTCGGCGGCGAGCCACTGGTCGGCCGTGAGCACCCCGCCGGGCAGGCTGGTGCGCACCATGCACGAGTAGGCGAGCGGCTGGCGTTTGGCCGTCAGAGCCCGGCGCCGGTCACGATCGTCCTGCTGGTAGCTGCCGTGGAACTTGAGCAGGGTGGTGGCCTCGCCACTGAACTCGGTCGAGTCCGACGCCAACTCGGTGGCCAGCGTGCCCCGCAACTGGCGGCTCGCGGTCTTGACGCCCTCGACGGCCGATCCCACCCGTCGAAATTACCAAATGTCGATCAACTTCCTCAACATTTCATCTCGGTGCCGCCGCCACCACTCTCCGTCCGCCACCGCAGCCCCAGCCTCCCCGCAACCGCTTGTACCGTACAACTAGTCGGCGAATCGTGCGGGAAGTGTGGCAATTCGCCGACAGGTATCGAAGGAGTCGGGTTTCAGAAGGCGCAGAGGTCGGCGACGGCCCCGTAGATGTCGTCGACCTGGGGCAGGATGGCGTCCTCCAGCGTCGGCTCGTAGGCGACGTGGGTGTCCTCGGCGGCCACGCGCCGGACCGGGGCGTCGAGCTCTGTGAAGCAGTGCTCGGCCGCCCACGCCACCACCTCGGCGCCGAACCCGGCCGTCAGGACGTCCTCGTGCACCACGAGGAGCCGGTGGGTGCGGGCCACGCTCTCGGCCACGATGTCGTGGTCCCACGGCGAGATGGTGCGCAGGTCGATGACTTCCACCTCAAGGCCGTCGGCCTCCGCCCGGGCCGCGGCCTGGAGCGACTTCTCCACCGTGGCGCCCCACGACACGATGGTGCAGTCGTCGCCGGGCCTCCGGATGTCGCCGACGCCGAAGGGGATCACGTAGTCGGCGGGCGGGAACGGGTCGACCGTGTACGGCTGGCGCAGCAGATGCTTGTGCTCGAGGAACATCACCGGGTCCTCGCACCGGAAGGCGTAGCGCAGCAGCCCGGCCGCGTCGCGGGCCCGGGACGGGAAGGCGATGAGGAGCCCGGGCACGTGGGCGAAGATCGATTCGCCGCACTGGCTGTGCCAGATGGCGCCGCCGGTGAGGTAGCCGCCGATCGGGACGCGCATCACCATCGGGCAGGAGAAGGCGCCGTTGGAGCGCCAGCGGATCGTGGCGGCCTCCGTCTTGATCTGCGTCATGGCGGGCCAGATGTAGTCGAAGAACTGGATCTCCGCCGCCGGCCGCAGACCGCGCAGGCCCTGCCCGACGGCCCGCCCGACGATGTTGGCCTCCGACAGGGGCGTGTTGAAGCACCGGGCTTGTCCGAAGGCGCGCTGCAGACCATGAGTCGTACCGAACACACCGCCCTTGCCCTCGACGTTGGCGAGTACGGCTTCACGGGCGTCGGCCACGTCCTCACCGAACACGCGGATGCGCTCGTCGGCCGCCATCATCTCGTGCAGCGTTCGCCGCAGCGCCTCCCCCATCGGCACCGGCTCGCCGCCGTCGTAGGTGGTCGGCGGAGTCGCGACGACAGGCAGTACGTAGACGTGGTCGGTGACGCGTGTGGGGTCGGGCCGGCGGGCGGCCAGCGCCTCCGCCGCCGCCTTGGCCACGATCTCCTTGGCCGCGGCGCGCAACTCGGTCGCCTGTTCGGGCGTGATGACGCCGCCGTCGACGAGCGCCGCCTCCATTCGATCGATCGGGTCACGCGACTTCTCCTCGGCCAGCTCCTCGGCCGAGCGGTACTTGCTCTGCGTGTCGGCGGCCGAATGCGAGTACGGCCGCACCACGTCGGCGTGGATGAGCGCCGGACCGACGCCGGCCCGGATGCGTTCGACGATGCTGCGTGCCTGCTCCCGCACCCCGAAGTAGTCGGTGCCGTCCATGCGGTGGACCTCGAGGCCGCGGAACCCCGCCACCAGCTCGGCCACCGGCGCCGGCTGCTGGTCCGTCGACGGCACCGAGATGGCGAATCCGTTGTCGGGCACGACGTACAGCACCGGAAGGTGCAGGTTGCAGGCGGTGTTGAGGCTCTCCCAGAACTCGCCTTCGCTGCACGCGCCCTCGCCGAGCGACACGTAGGTGAGCTCGTCGCCGTAGGCCGTGCACCCCTCGAGCTGCGGCCGGCGGACGATGTAGCGCGACGCCTCGGCGCATCCGACGGCGGGGATGCACTGACTGCCGGTGGCGCTCGACTGTGTGACGAGGTTGAGCTCGCGCTTGCCCCAGTGCGACGGCATCTGGCGTCCACCCGACGACGGGTCCTCCACCGAGCCGACGGCCTGCATGAGGATCTCCGTCGGCGTCACACCGAGACCGAGGGCGAGGGCCTGGTCGCGGTAGTAGGGGAAGAACCAGTCGTAGCCCGGGCGCAGCCAGCGGGCCAGCGCCAGCCCGATGGCCTCGTGGCCGGCTCCGGAGATCTGGAAGAACACGCGGCTCTGCTTCTGCATGTTGATCTCGCGGTCGTCGATCGCCCGCGAGACGCACGCCATGCGGAAGTCGTCTATGAGCTCACTCACTGCGAAGCCCTGGAACGTGTCGGGCATCAAACCTCCTGTGACCAGTCGCGCGTCTCGAGGATGTCGCGGACCCGCGCCAAGAAGGCGGCGGCGTAGGCACCGTCGTAGGCGCGATGGTCGAACGACAGGCACAGGTTGCCCATCGGGTGGACGCCGATCGTCCACTCGCCGTTCGGGGCCTTCAGCGCCACCGGTCGCATCTTGACGCCGTCGGTGGACAGGATGGCGACCTGAGGCTGGTTGATCACAGGCGCCGTGACGAGCGTGCCGTAGGCGCCGACGTTCGTGAGCGTGAAGGTGCCGCCCGCGAGATCGTCGGCGGTGAGCCGCTTGGCGCGCGCCTTGGCGGCTTGCTCGGCGATCTCTTCGGCCAGGGCGTGAAGCCGCTTGCCGTCGGCGTTCTTCACCACCGGCACCACGAGCGCCTGGAAGTCGACGTCGACGGCCACGCCCAGGTGCACGTGCCGGTGGACGATGAGGGCGTCGTCGCCGACAGACGAGTTGACGTTGGGGAACTCGCCGATGGCATCGACGACGGCGCGCGCCACGAACGGCAGGAACGACAGCCCGGCCGCTCGGCGCACGCCGTCGACACCGTGGTAATCGACCTCGGTGGCCACGAGCGTGTGGGCCGATGTCGCCAGCGAGCGCAGCATGTGCTCGGCCGTGTTCCGTCGGGCCTTGGTGAACTCGACGACCTCGTCGTCGGCGCCCGGCTGGGCCGGCGGGTAGGCGATCGTGCTCGGCGCCGCCGCCGCAGTGGGCGCCGGCGCCGCCGGGGCCGCCACAGCCCCTCGCCGGTTGGCCGCCGCCGCCAGGACGTCAGCCCGGGTGATCCGTCCGTCGCGGCCCGTGCCCACGACGTCGCCCGGCGCCAGCCCGTGCTCCGCCAGCAGCGCCTTCACGACCGGTGACAGGAACCCGTTCTCGCCCCGCGGCTCCGGCAACTTGAACCGGGGAGCGCCCGTAGGGGCGGTCTGCGGTTCAACTTCGGATTCGGCCACGGACGGCGACGGCTCCAACAGCGGCGCCGCCACGTCCACCGGGTCGTCGGCCGTGGCGGTGATGACGGCGAGCGGCGTGCCGATGGGGACGGTCTCGCCCTCGGGGACGAGGATCTGGCGCAGGACGCCGGCGTGGGCCGACGGCACCTCGGTGTCGACCTTGTCGGTGGAGACCTCGAACAGTGCGTCGTCGACGGCCACGGCGTCACCAGGCTGCTTCAGCCACCGGGTGATGGTGCCCTCGGTGACGGTCTCACCGAGTTGGGGCATCGTGACCCGCTCCACAGCCTCCAGACTACGAAGGCGCGGAGCGAAGCGGCGTCAAGCCTTCTTCTTGACGGCGCCACCGTTGGACGGCGCGCGCAGGACGCCCTTGGCGAGCGCGTCGTCGAGGTAGGCCTCGGCCTCCTCGTTCGAGACGTGCAGGGCCGGCGCGATCTCGGAGACGAGGTTGATGCGGGCCCGCTCGTACATGGTGCGCTCGGCCGCCGACAGGGCGGCGTCACGGTTGCGGGCGGC
>DASXAI010000502.1:0-2136 GCA_036406775.1 Acidimicrobiales bacterium | reverse complement strand
TGGCCTCCATCGGCGGCCAGTGGGTCACACCACCCGACGTGGCCCGGCTGATCGCATCGGCCGATCGGCTCGTCAGCGTCTGACCGTCGGACTCGACTTCGGGTTGCAGCCGGTCAGGGCCTTCCGCTGTCGCGCGCCCGCGACCCGTACGTGCCGGCCGTCAAGGTGGCGTACGACCGGGCGACGATCTGCTCGAGGATCGGCAGGTCGTTCTGGGCGAGATCCTTCAGATAGACGCAACTGACGCCCATCGTGTGGGGTCCGAGACGCGCCAGGAGATCGGCGTGGGCGCCGACGCCGTCTGACAGATAGACCACGAGCGCCGCCTTGCGCGGCGCGAACGCGGCGGCCGGAGCGTCCCCTTCGCGGCCGCTGGCGTAGCGGTAGTGATACGTACCGAAGCCGACGATGGTGCCCCAGAGATGGGCCGGCTGGCCGGTCACGCGTGCCATCACGTCGAGCATCGTCCTCGCGTCCCGCTGCCGTTTGGCCGGCGTGACGCCATCGAGAAACGCGGCCACGTCGTCGCGGCGCCGTGCCTGCCGTTCAGCCATCGTGGCCAGTGTCGCACCCCCCGGCGCCCGCACACCGTCTTTCGCCTCTGGCGCCCGTTGGAGCGGAATTCGCCCCAGACCCAGACACAAGCGAGCCACGCCGGGCCGTAGAGTCGGGCCGTGGCCGAGTCCGGCGTAGCTGGCGCGCGAGCCGTGGCCTCCCAGCTCGCCCCCCGTGTCCGCCAGCACAACCTCACGCTGGTGGCGGCGGGGGTGGCGTTTTATGCCTTCCTGGCCTTCGTCCCCGCCCTGGTCGCCTTCATCTCGATCTACGGCCTGGTGGCCGACCCCAGCGACGTGGCCCGGCAGGTGCAGGACGTCGCCTCGGCCCTCCCGAAGGAGGTCCAGGACTTCCTCGTCTTCCAGCTCACGTCCATCACCAACGCCAACCGGGCGGGCGTGTCGGTCACGCTGGTGATCGCCATCGTGCTGGCGCTGTGGAGTGCCTCGGGAGGTATGGCCGCGCTCATCACCGGGGTCCACGTCGCCCACGAGCACGACGAACCGAAGAGCGTCGTCACCCGCCGCGGCAAGGCGCTGCTGTTGACGGTCGGCGCCATCGTGTTCCTCGGTGTGGTGATCTTCGTGATCGCGGCGCTGCCGCCTCTGCTGTCGGACGCCGGCCTCGGCACCGCGGGCCGCATCGTGTTCGCCATCGTCCGCTGGCCCCTCCTCGCGTTGGTGATGGTGGTCGGTGTGGGACTGCTCTACCGACTGGCACTCAAGGACAGCCCGCGGGGCTGGCTCGGTGTCGTCACGCCGGGGGCCGTGGTCGCCACGATCGGATGGCTGATCGTGTCGGCGCTCTTCGCCGTCTACACGGCCAACTTCTCGAGCTACAGCCGGACCTACGGCGCGCTGGCGTCGATCGTCGTGGTGCTGCTCTGGCTGTGGCTGAGCTCGCTGTTCGTCCTGCTCGGCGCCGAGGTCGACGGCGCCCGCGCCCCGTGACGCCGTCGATCCCGACCGATCGCGTCCACGCCTTCGTCGCACCGCCCGCGGTGCTGGCGGAGGGAGCGCCGGACGGGCCGCTCGCCGGTCTGCGGCTGGCGGTGAAGGACATGATCGACGTGGCCGGCACGGTGACCGGTGCCGGCAACCCGACGTTCGCCGCTTCCCGGAGGCCCGCCACCAGCGACGCGACGGCGGTGGCCCGGCTCGTGGCCGCGGGCGCGACGGTCATCGGCAAGACGATCACCGACGAGTTCGCCTACTCGCTGTCGGGCACCAACGCGCACTTCGGCATGCCGACGAACGTCGCCGCCCCGGGCCGGACCCCGGGCGGTTCGTCGGCCGGATCGGCGGCCGCCGTCGCCGCCGACCTGACCGATCTGGCCCTCGGCACGGACACGGGCGGCTCGATCCGGGTGCCGGCGAGTTACTGCGGCATTTTCGGCTGGCGGCCCACGCATGGCGCCGTCCCGATCGACGGTGTGCTCCCGCTCGCGCCGTCGTTCGACACGGTGGGGCTGCTGGCGCGCGACGGCGAGCTTCTCCGCCGCGGCGCCCTCGTCATGCTGGGCGACGCGGCCGATGCGGCTCAGCCGATCGTCTCGCTCTCGATCGTGGAGGAAGCGTTCGG
>DASXAI010000501.1:0-6105 GCA_036406775.1 Acidimicrobiales bacterium | reverse complement strand
GTCGACGTACCGTGAGCACGGCCACGCTCTGGCGAGGGGCATTCCGGCAGCGTCGATCATGGCCGAGATGTTCGGCCGAGTCGAGGGCTGCAGCCGCGGGCGAGGTGGCTCGATGCACCTGTTCGACATCGGCGCCCGGTTCTATGGAGGCAACGCCATCGTGGGCGGCGGTCTGCCGATCGCTGTCGGCCTGGCGCTGGCCGATCGGATGCAGCACCGCGACAACGTCACCGTCTGCTTCTTCGGTGAGGGCGCCGTGGCCGAGGGCGAGTTCCACGAGTGCCTGAACCTGGCCGCCTTGTGGCACCTGCCGGTCCTCTTCTGCTGCGAGAACAACCTCTACGCGATGGGCACGGCGCTCGAACGCTCCGAGTCGGAGACCGATCTGGCGTTGAAAGCCGCCAGCTACGAGATGGCGGCCTGGTGGGTTGACGGCATGGACGTTCTCGCCGTCGAGCACTCGACTCGGCGAGCCGTGGAAGCCATACGGGCTGGCGACGGGCCGATCTTCCTGGAGTGCCGGACGTACCGTTTCCGGGCCCACTCGATGTACGACCCGGAGCTGTACCGCGAGCGCACTGAGGTCGAGGAGTGGAAGCATCGCGATCCTCTCACCGTGCTGGCGGAGCAGCTTCGCGAGAACGACACGTTCGACGAGGCCGACGAGACGCGCATGGAGGCCGAGGTCAGCGCCGAGATCGATGCCGCAGTAGCCGCAGCAGAAGCGGGCGCCTGGGAGCCGCCCGAGGACCTGGCCCGGTTCGTGTACAGCGAAGCGGAGGCGTCATGACTGACGTGCTGGAGACCGTGCAGCCCACGGCGGTGATGGCGTATCGCGACGCCGTGCGCGCCGCGATCCGCGCCGCGATGCTGGCCGACGACCGGGTGTTCCTCATGGGTGAGGACGTCGGCCGCTACGGCGGCTGCTTCGCGGTGAGCAAGGGCCTGCTCGACGAGTTCGGACCCGAACGCATCCGCGACACGCCTCTGTCGGAGTCCGCCTTCGTCGGCGCCGGCATCGGAGCGGCCATCGGCGGGATGCGGCCCATCGTCGAGATCATGACCGTGAACTTCAGCCTGCTGGCCCTGGACCAGATCGTGAACAATGCCGCCACCCTGCTCCACATGTCGGGCGGCCAGGTGCACGTACCCCTGGTCATCCGCATGACGACTGGCGCCGGCCGGCAATTGGCGGCCCAGCACTCGCACAGCCTAGAGGGCTGGTACGCCCACGTTCCGGGCATCAAGGTCCTCGCCCCGGCGACGATTCATGACGCCCGGTGGATGCTCGAGGGCGCCCTCGCCGATCCCGATCCCGTGCTGGTGTTCGAGCACGCCGGCCTCTACAACGCCGAGGGCGAGGTTGGCCCGGAGCCCGAACCGGCCGACATCACCACCGCGGCCGTTCGCCGCCCGGGGCGCGACCTCTCTGTCATCACGTACGGGGGCTCACTCCCCAAGTGCTTGACCGCCGCCGACGAGCTGGCGGCCCACGGCATCGACGCCGAAGTCATCGACCTGCGCTCGCTCCGGCCCCTCGACGACGACACCGTCCTCGCCAGCGTCGGCCGGACGCACCGGGCCCTCGTCGTCGACGAAGGCTGGCGGAGTGTCGGTCTCGCCGCCGAAGTGATGGCCCGCATCATGGAGAACGCCTTCTACGACTTGGACGCGGCCGTGGCCCGCGTGTGCACCGCCGAGGTCCCCATTCCCTACGCCAAACACCTCGAGGAGGCCGCGCTCCCCCAGGTGAGCCGCATCGTCGACGCGGCCAAGGCCGTGGTGACCGACAATGGGTGACCTCCTGATGCCGTCGTTGGGTGCCGACATGGAAACCGGCACGGTGATCGAGTGGCTGGTGAAACCGGGCGACATCGTGCACAAGGGCGACATCGTCGCCGTCGTCGACACCGACAAGGCCAACATCGACATCGAGACGTTCGAAGGGGGCACCGTCGGCGAGCTCCTGGTACCACTGGGCCGGCGCGTCCCGGTCGGCACACCGCTGGCCACCCTGCTCACCGTGGGGGCTCCGGAACCTTCTGCGGCGCGTCCTGCTCCGCCGCCGCCGGCGGCCGGGCCGGCCATCGTCGAGGTCACACCGGAGCCCGCCGCGCAAATCGTGGTCACTCCAAGGCCCGCCCCTGCTCTCGGCGGGGCCGAGCTCCACTCGCCTCTGCTTCGCCGACTCGCCCGCCATCTCGGCGTCGACCTGGAAGCGCTCCAGGGCACCGGCCCGGGCGGGACGGTGACCCGTGACGACATCGAGCATGCCGCCGCCGCCCAGGCCCAGCCGGTCGCCGTCACGCCAGCCCGTCCGGCGGAGGAGACCAGGCCCACGCCTGTTCGAGGACCCGACCAGCAACTCGCCATGCGGCGGGCCATCGCCAACCTCATGTCGCGCTCGGCGCGGGAGATCCCCCATTACCACTTGACCACGCCTATCGACATGTCGGCCGCGCTGACCTGGCTCGAGCGCACGAACCTCGAACGGCCCGTCCACGAGCGGCTGCTCCCCGCCGTCCTCCTCCTGAAGGCGGTGGCATTGACGGCCACGCGCTACCCCGAGCTCAACGGCTTCTGGATCGACGGCGCCTTCCGGCCTGCTGATGCCGTACACCTCGGCGTCGCCGTGTCACTCCGTGGCGGGGGTCTGATCGCACCCGCCATCCACGACGCCGACGGCATGGACCTCACCTCACTGATGCACGCCCTTCGTGACCTCGTGGAGCGCACTCGGTCCGGTCACCTGCGCAGCTCCGAGATGTCGGACCCGACGCTCACCGTTACGAGCCTCGGCGATCAGGGCGTCGAGCTGGTCCACGGCCTCATCTATCCACCGCAGGTTGCCCTCGTCGGCTTCGGCCGGATCCTCGAGCGACCCTGGGCCACGGGCGGCATGATCGGCGCGCGACCCATCGTCACCGCCACCCTCGCCGGCGACCATCGCGCCAGCGATGGCATGCGCGGCGCCCGCTTCCTCGACACCATCGATCATCTACTCCAGGAGCCCGCTGCCCTATGAACGACACCGAACTGCGCCAACTCGTCGAGTCGGTGATCCACCGCGTCGCGCCCGAAGCCGACCTGGGGCGGCTTTCGCCCGCCGTCGACTTCCGCGACGAGCTCGAGATCGACTCGATGGACTTCCTCATCCTCGTCGACGAACTCCACGAGCGCACCGGGATCGACATTCCCGAACGCGACTACCCGCAGCTGTCGACCGTCGACGGCTGCGTCGCCTACCTTGCAGTCCGGCTGCCAGCGCCTGCACCCTGACGTCGTCAGTCACGCGGGTTCGGACTCGATCGACTCCGACACGCCGCCCGGCACGACGAGGGACGACAGCAGATCCGCGATCTTGTCGACCGGCACGATGTAGTCAACGATCTCGTCTCGCTCGATGGCCGCCTTCGGCATGGCGAAATGGGCCGACGACTTCTCGTCGGCGGCGATGACGATGCCCCCGAAGTCATGGAGCGCGGTCGCTCCGGTTGCCCCGTCGTGCCCGGCTCCGGAAAGGATCACCCCGATCGACCTCGCCGGCGCCACGAGCGCGAGCGAGGTGAGCAGCAGATCGGCGGAAGGCCGGTACGGAGGCGAGCCGTCGGTGGAGATCAAGGCCAGGCGGTCGTGCGCCGTCACGAGGGCATGGCGGCCGGGCGGCACGACGACCACATGACCGGGCTCGAGGGCGACACCATTCCGCGCCGTCCGTACGGGCAGCGCACAACGGCGAGCGAGGATCTCTGACAGCCGGCTCCGTTGCTGGGGCACCTGGTGCTGCAGGACGATCACGGCGGCGGGCGTCGACGGTGCCAGACGACCCAGGACTTGTGTCAGCGCCTCGAGGCCGCCGGCCGAGCACACGAGCGCGACGATGGCCGGCTGTCGCTGGTCAGCTAACAAGAGTGCCATGCGGTCAGTGTGCGACCTCGGCGTGTTGCCCACGAGAGTCGAAGGTCCCGCGCCCCGTGTTCGTCAGTCGGGCTCGGCGACGTAAGCGCCCAGAAGGTCACGAGCCGAAACCACGCCGACGAGCTGTTCGGCGTCCTCGACGAGGACGTGACGGACGTACTGCTCCATCATGAGCTCACCCACCTCGGCAACGATCGCGGTGGCGTCGCACCAGACGAGCCGCCGGCTGGCGATGTCACGAACGAGCGTCGTTTGCAGGTCCCGACCGAGGGCGATGGCGCGGACGAGATCGCGCTCCGACACGACCCCCTCGACCTTGTCGGCGGTCCCGACGACGAGCAGTCCCACGTCGTCAGCAACAAGCTCCTCGGCCGCCTCTTGCAGCGTTCGCTCGGGCGCCACCGTGGCGACGGCATCGCCCGTGAAGAGGCGTACCGAGGCGCGGCCGCCGACCACGACGGAGATGTCGCGGCGGTCATTCTCGTCCTGAGCATCGCGAACGGTCATGACCCAATGGTGACGGCCCTGCGACCCCAGAGACAGGGAAAAAGGTCCCTCCTCTCAGAGGCAACGGTTCCCGCATGCTCGGATCAGGCCGGCAGCGGCATCTCGCCGATCCGGTCGCGGAAAGGAGAAACGAATGGCCACGGACCTCCAACCACCTGTCGGTCTGAGCGTCTGGGAACGCGAGCTCTTCGACCATCTCGTCAGGCACACGGAGCACGAGGACGAGCTCGTCGAACAGTACGACCAGCTGGCCACGACGGCAGGTGGACACGTCGCCTACCTCCTGCAGCTCGTGATGGACGACGAACGTCGCCACCATCGCCTCTTCGACGAGTGGCGCAATGCGCTCCGTGCCAGCGCTGAGATGCGCGAAGTGCCGCCCCAGATCCCGTATCTCTCCAAGACCGACGCGCCTGACGCTGTCGTGGCGACGGTGCGGACGTTCCTCGCCGCCGAGCGGGCCGACGCCAAGGACCTCCGCCGGCTCAGGAAGATGGTCAAGGACTTCCGCGAGCACACGCTGTGGGACGTCGTGCTCGACGTGATGGAGCTCGACACGCAGAAGCACATCGCGCTCCTCGAGTTCATCGAGCGCCATCCCAGCAACTGAGCGACGGCGGGCGGACTGATGTCGACTCGAGATCCGCCCACCATCGACTCGACACCGATGCCGGACGCCGCAACGACGGTCGATGGCACGGAGCCCGTCGAACTGCTTCTGCGCGACCTGCGCGCCTCGCGGTCCGGATTGTCGCAACGAGAAGCCGATCGCCGCCTGGTCGTGTTCGGGCCGAACGTTCTCGCCCGGCGCGGCGGGCGCCGATGGCCCCGCGAACTCGGACGGCAGTTCACCCATCCGCTGGCACTGCTGCTGTGGGCCGCCGCCGCCCTGGCCCTCGCCGTTTCCATCATCCCCGTCGCCATCGCCGTCATCGTCGTGATCGTGCTGAACGCCATCTTCGCCTTCGTGCAGGAGATGCAAGCCGAGCGAGCGGTCGAGGCCCTCCAGGACTACCTACCGCCGCACGCCACCGTGCGGCGCGACGGCTCCGTGCGTACTGTCGATGCCAGCACGCTCGTGCCCGGCGACGTGCTGGTCCTCGAGGAGGGCGATCGGATCTCGGCGGACGCCCGGCTGCTCGACGGCGCCCTCGAGGTCGACCTGTCGGCGCTGACCGGTGAATCGCTCCCGGTCTTCCGTTCCGCCGGCCCGACGGACGCGCGTGTATCGCTCCAGGACGCCCAGGATCTCGTCTTCAGCGGCACCACCTGCACAGGGGGTGAGGCCCACGCCATCGTCTTCGCCACAGGCATGCACACCGAGCTGGGACGGATCGCCGCCCTCTCGGAGCGGGTCGAGACGGAACCGAGTCCGCTCGAGCAGCAGGTGCGTCGAGTGGCGTGGCTCATCGCGCTGATCGCCGTCGTGATGGCGGCCGCCTTCGTCCCGGTGGCCACGCTCGGGGCCGGCCTACCGTTCGTCGATTCCGTGATCTTCGCCGTCGGTCTCCTGGTGGCCAACGTGCCCGAAGGGCTCCTGCCCGTGATCACGTTGGCTCTCGCCATCGGCGTTCGCAGCCTCGCCAGCCAGGGCGCGGTGATGAAGCGGTTGAGCGCGGTCGAGACGCTCGGATCGACGAACGTCATCTGTACCGACAAGACTGGTACCCTCATCGAGAA
>DASXAI010000500.1:0-8939 GCA_036406775.1 Acidimicrobiales bacterium | reverse complement strand
GACGCGTCGGTGGCGCTCGTCGTGACGTCGCCGCCGTACTTCGCGGGCAAGGAGTACGAAGCAGCGTTGGGCGAGGGTCACATCCCGGCCAGCTACCGCGACTACCTCACCATGTTGCACGCCGTCTTCGCCGAGTGTGTGCGCAAGCTCGAGCCGGGCGGACGCATCGCCGTCAACGTGGCGAACCTCGGACGCAAGCCGTACCGGTCGTTGTCGGCCGACCTCATCTCGATCCTCGAGGACCTCGGGCTGTTGCTCCGCGGCGAGATCATCTGGCGGAAACAGCAGGCGGCGAGCGGGTCGTGCGCGTGGGGTACCTACCAGCGGCCGGGAAACCCGGTGCTACGCGACCTCACCGAGCGGGTGGTCGTGGCGTCGAAGGGACGGTTCGACCGGGCCGTCAGCGCGGCGGCACGCGAGGCAGCCGGGCTGCCCCACGAGGGCTCCATGACGATGGACGACTTCGTCGACGCCACCCTCGACGTGTGGGAGCTCCCGGCCGAGAGCGCCACGCGCGTGGGCCATCCGGCGCCGTTCCCGGTCGAGCTGCCGCAGCGCTTGATCGAGCTGTACACGTACCGGGGGGACCTCGTGCTCGACCCGTTCATGGGCGCCGGCTCGACGGCCGTGGCGGCCGTGCGCACCGAGCGGCACTACGTCGGCTTCGACACCGACGCGTCGTATGTGGCGCTGGCCCGCGCCCGGGCGGCGGCCGAACCCGGACCGGACCGGTCGGCCCGCGTCGTGGTGCCACCACGGGGACGTACTGACGCCGGCGCCCGGGCCACGACGGTGGCCAGAGTGCTGCTCGAGCGGTGCGGGTTCGTCGACATCCACGAGGACGTCGCCGTGCGCGATCTCGGCGTGGAGGTGTCGTTCCGAGCCCGGTCCGGCGATGAGTCAGTGTGGCTGTTCGAAGTGGCAGGCGCCTTCAGCCTGAGCCGTCCGGGATTGAAGCGCGCCGACGTCATGTGGCGCGCCCTCGGCCAGGCGGCCGTGCTCCACACCGCCCGCCGCGAAGATCGCGACCGGCGCGATCTCGGGCCGCTCGTCCTGCTCACCGTCGACCTGCCGGCTCGGTCGTCCCCGGGTGAGCGGGCGCTGCGGGCGGCCGTCGGCCCCGACCGACCCGTGCACGCCGTCGTCGCCCTCGACGACCTCGCCGCCGCCGAGACGGCTCTTCGCGCCCTCGCCGCCGATTCCGCGACGGCGTAAGTACCGCTGCGGTTCATTCGGCGTCCCGAATTCCGAGCCGTGGTTTGCACCTCGCGCTCAGCGGGTATCAGATGCATGAGTCATACACATGGAGGTGATTGTCATGACGACGGCGAAGGGCGAGTTCGAGCTCACAGGGTGGGACGAGAACCCGTATCTGGAAGTGGACGAGAAGCGGAAGCTAACCCGGGCGTCGGTGACGCAGGAGTTCCGCGGCGACGTGGCCGGCGCGGGCTCGGTCGAGTGGCTGATGTCGTACCAGCCCGACGGCACGGCGCGGTTCGTCGGCTTGCAGCGAATCGAGGGAACCGTCGGCGGCGAGCAGGGCAGCGTCGTGCTCGAGACCGTCGGCGACTTCGACGGTACCGAGGCCAAGGGCACCTGGACGGTGATCGCGGGATCCGGCACCGGCGGCCTGGCGGAGTTGCGCGGCACCGGGTCGTTCACGGCGCCGCACGGTCCGAAAGCGGCGTACGAATTCGAGTATTCGCTGCGATGACCACGCCCGATGGCCAGGCCGACAACCTGCTCGGGGCGCTCGGCCTGGCCATCGCCGACCGGATGGGCGATGCCATCGCCGCCAGCGCCGGTCACGCCAGCAGTGACGCCATCGCGCTGTCGGCGCTACAGGATTTCCTCGAGGCGCCCACCGTCGACCGCCTCGCCGAGGTCCTCGGCCTGACGTCGTCGGGCACGGTCCGGCTCGTCGACCGCCTCGAGCGCGCCGGCCTGGTGACGCGTCGCGTGGGTGCCGACGGTCGCTCGACCCATGTCACCCTGACCGCCGCCGGCCGCCGGGCCGGCCACGCCGTGGCGACCACCCGGCTGACGTTCCTCCACGACGCGTTGGCCGTCCTCACCCCGGACGAACGGCGCACCTTCGGCCGGCTCGCGGGCAAGGTCCTGGCCGGCATGGTGCGACCGCCGGGCGCGACCCGGTGGACGTGCCGGTTGTGCGACACGGCGGCGTGCGGACGCCCCGAGGGACGCTGCCCCGTCGCCAACGCGGGACTGGCCCGGGCGTGACCGAGTGGCGTCCCTCAGGCCCAGCTCGAGTTGTGGACCACGACGCCGTTGGCGATGAAGTTGTGCGATTCCGGAACGGAGAGGTCGTACACCGGCCGGGAGCCAGTCGGCTCGATCATCGTGAGTACATCCCAGCCAAGGGCCAGTTCTGATGTCGCGCCGGTGAGGGAGGCGATCGTGTCCCCGAGCGTCAGCTCGTCGACGCGCAGCCAGCCATCCATGGTGAGGAGCGGGTGGTTCGCCGTCGCAACGAGGATTTCGCCCGAAGCCAGACCGAGCACGTACGTGGGACGCACGCCAGCGAAGATCGCCTTCGACATCAACCCCACGACCGCACAGCCACTGCGATCCACCGTCCATATCGGCAACCGCTGCGCCCGGTTCGACACCAGCTGACCCAGGGGCAACTCGGCGGAGCCAGCCCACGCCATCCGAACTCGAGTCGAGGCGGCGAGGCATCCAACTCGGACCACCTCACCCCCCGTCCGCCCGCTCGCCGCGTAGCCGCTCACAGTGGTTCACCATGACGGGTCGCGACTGTGGGGAACCAGTGGGCAAGGCTGTGACTTTCTCGGTTCCGACTGTGGATCGATTGTTGATGACGCGCCCATCGCTGCAGCTTGTGGACAAGAGCGTGGGCTTCACCTCGACGACGTTCGCGTGTCGCCGGGCGTTCGCCTCGTCGTCACGTACAACCACCCTTCGTGGTAGCCGCTCGATGGGCCGCCTGCTTGGCCACGAGTCGGCTGATGATGCGAGAACCGCACCCTCGGCCGACTCGACGAGAGTCTTGAAGGCCGACGTTCATGACACGGCCGCCGTTCGCGGTGACGATGCGCGACTGCGTCGGTCGGCTGCGCGTCGTTCGGTGGGCGAGGGGGGACTTGAACCCCCACATCCTTTCGGACACAGGAACCTGAATCCTGCGCGTCTGCCAATTCCGCCACTCGCCCGAGCAGCCGTTCGAGGCTAGCGCGGGCCGTGGCCTGCCCCAACCGCAGGCGCCGGGGCCGGTACGCTCGATGGCCACCATGGGCTTACAAGGGATCGAGCGCGGCTTGGAGCGTATGGTCGAGGGTGTGTTCGCCCGCGCCTTCCGGAGCAGCCTGCGCCCGATCGAGCTCGGCCGGAAGCTGGTGCGGGAGATGGACGATCATCGATCGGTCGACGTCAAGGGCCGCACGATCGTGCCGAACCAGTTCAGCTTCTCTCTGAGCGAGCAGGATCATACCCAGTTCGCCGAGATCCACGACGCCTTGGTCCGGGAGCTGTGCGACGCCGCCCGCGAGTACGCGCGCGACGAGCAGTACACGTTCATGGGGCCGGTCCAGGTCGAGCTCAACGTCGACAAGGAGCTGCGCCCGGGGCGCTTCACCGTGATCAGCCGGCTGCACGAGGGCTCGGGCGGCGCGGGAGCTGGGGCGCTCGTGATGCCGTCCGGGGAGCGGATCACCCTGGCCGACAAGCCGGTGTTGATCGGGCGACTCCCCGAGTGCGAGATCACGCTGGCCGACCCCAACGTGAGCCGCCGCCACGCCGAGGTCCGGCCCTTCGGCACCGGATTCCTCGTCGTCGATCTCGGGTCCACCAACGGCACGAAGGTCAACGGGATGACCGTGAGCGAGCGCCAGCTCCAGGATGGCGACTCGATCACCGTCGGGGCGACGCGCCTTCGCTTCGACGCCTCTTAGAAGACTGCTGGGCGACGTGCCCGAGAACCTGCTCGGCCTCCTCAAGCTCTGCCTCTTGGCGCTGCTGTACCTCTTCTTCCTGCGCGTCCTGTGGGCGGTGTGGGCCGAGGTCCGCGGTCCGCGACCGGCCCGGGCCGGCAACGGCAGCGCGGCACCGACCAAGACCCGGACACCATGGCTGCGCAGCAAGGGTGGTCCCGCGACCCGGCTGGTCGTCGACCAGCCCAGCTCGAAGAAGGGCGTGACCTTCAACCTCGGGCCGGAGCTCACCGTGGGGCGCGCCGCGGGCTGCCAGATCGCCCTCACCGACGACACCTACGTGTCGCAACTCCACGCCCGCGTCTTCGAACGCAGCGGTCAGGTCTACGTCGAAGACCTCGGTTCGACCAACGGCACGTACGTGAACGGGCACCGCGTCAGCGCGCCCACGCCGATGCACAAGGGTGACAGCCTCCAGATCGGCTCCACCGTGCTGGAGGCGGTGTGATGGAGCTCCGGTTCGGCATGGCCACCGACGTCGGACGCCTGCGGGCCGTGAACGAGGACAGCATCCTCGCCATCGTGCCGCTGTTCGCCGTGGCCGACGGCATGGGCGGCCACGCCGCCGGCGAGGTTGCCAGCCAGGTCGCGCTCAGCACAGTCCAGGAGCGGTTCGTCGACGCCGACACCCACACCACCGAGTCGCTCGTGCAGGCCGTCCAGGCCGCGAACCGCGCCATTCACGACCGCTCGGTCGCCGATCTCCACCTCCGGGGCATGGGAACCACGCTCACGGGCGTCGCCGTCGTCGAGCGCGACGGCAGCGAGCGCCTCGCCGTCGTGAACGTCGGCGACTCCCGCACGTACGTGGTGCAGGACGGCATCCTCCAACAGATCACCCGCGACCACACCTACGTGGAAGATCTCGTAGCCGCCGGCGAGATCACCGCCGACGAGGCCCGCTTCCACCCCCGGCGCCATATCATCACGCGGGCCCTCGGCATCGATCCCGATGTCCAGGTGGATGCGTGGGAGGCACCCGCCGCCGCCGGCGACCGCTACCTGGTCTGCTCCGACGGCCTGTTCAACGAAGTCGACGACGGCCAGATCGCGGCCGTTCTCACCGGCACCGAGGACCCGCAATACGCGGCCGACACGCTGATCGAGCTGGCCAACGCCGCCGGCGGCCGCGACAACATCAGCGTCGTCGTGGTCGACGTGGTCGCCACGCCCGCACCGACGGCGCCCTCCCTTCCCGCTGAGGTCGACGACCACGACGAGCACGAGCCGCCGGCAACGGCCGACGCCGCCGACGTGGTGGAGACGCCCGTCGCCCTGGCCTCACCCGACGGCAGTCCGCCCGTGGGTGGTTGGGTCGACCCCGATGCCGCTCCCACCGACACCAGCCCCGTGCCGATCCCGGTCCGGCCCCCCGACCTGCCACCGCCGGCCATGGCCGAGCCGAAGCAACGCCGAGTCACCTGGCGCTCGGTGTTGTTCGTGGTGGCGATTCTCGCCATCTTGGGCATCGCCTTCGGCGCCATCACGTACTACGGGCGCTCCGGCTACTACGTGGGCTTCGTCGGCGATCAGGTCGCCGTGTTCAAGGGCCAGAAGGGCGGCGTCCTCTGGGTGAAGCCCACGCTCGACGGCACCTACGACCTGCACCGGGCCGACCTGACGCCGGCCTGGCAACAGCGCCTCGACGACACGATCACATTTACGTCGCGGGCCTCGGCCGACGCGTGGTTCGAGACGCTGCGGGCCAACCCGGCGGCGGTGCCGGGCCTGGCCCCGAGCACCACGATCGCCCTGACGCCCACGACGGCAGTCCCTACAACGGCACCACCGTCGACCGAGCTGACGCCCACCACCGCCGCCGGTCCATGACCGAGCGAAGCGAGGTCCAGAAAAACGGCCGCTTGTCGCCACGAAGTGGCGACGCGATCACCCCTTCCAGCCGCAGGCTGCCCCTGTGATCGCCAACACCCGTCGCTCCACCGAGCTCGGCCTCGTCCTGATCGCCGGGCTCGTCACGGTCGGCGCCTACGCCCTCGTGGCGCTGGGCCGGACGGCCACGCTCCCCGCCAACCTGCTGCCCTTCCTCGCCATCATCCTCGGCCTGCTCCTGGCCGCCCACCTCGCAACCCGCCGGCTGGCGCCCGGCGCCGACGGCGTGCTGCTCCCGATCGCGGCGCTGCTGAACGGCATCGGCTACGTGTTCATCGCCCGCATCGACACGAACCTGGCCGGCCTGCAGGCCAACTGGACCTTCGTCGCCATCGCGGCCTATGTGGCCACCCTGCTCCTGCTGCGCCGCGTGAACGACCTGGCCCGCTACAAGTGGACGTTCGCCTTCGTGGGCCTCTTCCTCCTGCTGCTCCCGTTCGTGCCTGGCGTCGGCCGCCTGATCAACGGGTCGCGCATCTGGGTGGGCATCGGGCCCATCAACTTCCAGCCCGGTGAGTTCGCCAAGATCGCGCTGGCCCTCTTCTTCGCCGCCTACCTCGTGGAGAAGCGGGAGCTGCTGGCCATGGCCACCTGGCGGGTGGGCCCGTTGTGGCTGCCCGAACCACGACACCTCGGGCCGGTGCTGGTGGCGTGGATCGTCAGCCTGGTCGTGCTCATCGGCCAGAAGGACCTCGGCTCGGCTCTGCTGTTCTTCACGCTGTTCGTGGTGATGTTGTGGGTCGCCACCGAACGATCGAGCTACTTGTTCATCGGCGCCGTGCTGTTCGCCGGTGGCGCGTACGCCGCCTGGCACCTCGAGGACACGGTCCAGAGCCGCGTCTCCGTCTGGCTCGACCCGTGGGCCGACCCGCTCAACAAGGGCTTCCAGCTCGTCCAAGCCGCCTTCGCGCTCGCCTGGGGCGGCGTGAGCGGCACCGGCCTCGCCCTCGGCGACCCCACGCGCATCCCCGAAGTGAAGAACGACTTCATCTTCGCCGCCATCGGTGAGGAGCTCGGGCTGCTGGGCTCGACGGCCATCATCGTCGCCTATCTCCTGATGATCGGCGCCGGCCTTCGCATCGCCAGCCGCACCGAACGACCGTTCGAGAAGCTGCTGGCCGCTGGGCTCACCACGATCCTCGGTGTGCAGGCGTTCGTGATCATCGCCGGCGTCACCCGCGTGCTGCCGCTGACCGGTGTGACGCTACCGTTTGTCAGCTACGGCGGGTCTTCGTTGCTCGCCAACTACATCCTCCTCGCCATCCTCATGCGCATCTCCGACACGACGGCGCAACGGCTCGGTGAGGTGGCCCCCCGCAAACCCAGCCGGAGGCAGCGACGCCGCGCCGCGGCCGCCGGCGCCGACGCCACGACCGTCATCGAGGTCTCCCGGTGAACAAGCAGCTCCGCCGGCTCGGTATCGGCCTGATCGCCTGCTACGTGATCTTGTTCGCGCAGCTCAACTGGCTCCAGGTCGTCAAGGCCGACGACTACAACAAGGATCCCCGCAACGACCGTGAGGTCGTGCGCGACTTCACGCGCCCCCGCGGGTCGATCCTCACCGCCGACGGCGTCGTGATCGCCCAGAGCGTCCCCTCCGACGATCGGTACAAGCTCCTGCGGAGCTACCCGACCGGCGAGCTCTTCGCCGGCGTGGGCGGCTACTTCTCGCTCGCCTTCGGCTTCCAGGGGATCGAGCAGCAGTACAACGACGTGTTGGCCGGCCAGACGGCCCAGCAGCAGCTGCGTGGGTGGGCCAACCTGTTCAACGACAAGGTCAATACCGGCGACGTCATCACGACGCTGCGCAGCGACATCCAGCAGTTGGCCAAAGACGCCTTGGGTGAGCGCGAGGGCTCGGTCGTGGTGTCCGACCCCCGCACCGGCGCCATCCTCGCCATGTGGAGCTGGCCCACCTTCGACCCGAACCAGATCGCCACCCACGACTTCGACGCGGCCAAGACGGCCCGCGAGCTGTACCTCGCCAACCCGGCCAAGCCGCTCTTGATGAACGCGTACCAGGAGCGGTACATGCCGGGGTCGACGTTCAAGATCATCACCGCCACTGCTGCGCTGGCGAGCGGCCAGTTCGACGTGAACTCCAACTTCCCGGCCACGAACCAGTTCGTGGTGCCGGCCCGGCCGACGCCGATCCGCAACTACGGCGGTGAAACCTGCGGCGGCACGCTGCCGCAAGTGTTCGCCCGCTCGTGCAACACCGCGTTCGCCCAGATCGGCACCACGCTCGGACCCGAGACGATGGTGAACGCGGCGCAGGGTTTCGGGTTCAACCAGAACGTCCCGATCGACCTGCCGGCACCGGCGCAGTCGTTCTTCCCGTCGGTGCAGGACTTCCACAACGACGTGCCCAACGGCATCAGCCCGCAGCTCGCCACGTCGAGCTTCGGCCAGGACCAGCCGGCGGCCACGCCCCTCCAGATGAACATGGCGGCGGCGGCCGTCGCCAACAATGGCGTGATCATGACGCCGCACGTCATGGCCGAGACGCGCGACAGCGACGGCGCCACGCTCGAGAAGTACCAGCCGAAGCCATGGCTCACCGCCATGTCGCCCGATACCGCCGCCACCATGAAGCAGTTCATGATCGGCGTGGTGCAGAACGGCACTGCTCGCTGCTGCCTGCAACTCGACAACGGCATCCAGGCGGCGGCCAAGACCGGCACGGCCCAGCTGCACCCGGCCGGAGACCCCGAGGCGTCGCACGCCTGGATCACCGCCTTCGCCCCGGCCGACAACCCGCGCGTCGCCGTCACCGTCTTCGTCAAGGCGTCCCCCGAAGTGTCGTCGGGTGTCGGCGCCACCGTCGCCGGACCCGTCGCCCGCCAGATCCTCAACTACGTGATGACGCTCCCCGACCCGCTGTCGTGATCCCCGTCGACCGGGAAGTCGAACCGGAGAACGCCCCGGCGGGCGCTCCCAGGTTCAAGTTCCCGGCGCGACGGTGGGCCCCGCTGGCCGCCGTGATCGCGGTCGTGGCCTTCAACCTGTGGTCGCTGCGAGCCGAGCTGCCGGCCGTGCACGACCTCAACGACGGGAGCTTCCAGCAGGCGTACGTCC
>DASXAI010000499.1:0-3194 GCA_036406775.1 Acidimicrobiales bacterium | reverse complement strand
TCTCTTCAAGCTGTTCGTCGACACGACGGCGGGCCAGGCGGTGCGATCCACCCCGCGGGCCGTGCCCCTCGTGGTGCTGTCACTGGCCCTGGCGCTCGGCGCCGGCGCCGCGGCCGTCGGATCGGTCATCTCCGCCCGCCTGCCTCGCTACGGCATCGTCGCGCCCATCGGCTGCCTGGCCCTGCTCGCGTTGGCCATGCCTCCCCTCTTCACCGGCGGCGAGTACACGCCCGGCATCCGGCGCAGCGAGGACATCCCCTCGTACTGGGACACGGCCGCCGCCGCCCTCGACGCTCAGTCGCACGACACGCGCGTGTACGAACTGCCCGGCTCCGACTTCGCCAGCTACCGGTGGGGCGGCACCGTCGATCCGGTGACCCCTGGGCTGATGGACCGGCCGTACGTGGCTCGCGAACTGGTGCCGTGGGGCTCGGCCCCGTCGGCCAACCTCCTGAACGCGTTCGAGGAACGCCTCCAGGACGGCGTGTTCGAACCGGCGGCGTTGGCGCCGTTCGCCCGGCTGATCTCGGCCGGGACGTTGAACGTGCGGTCCGACCTCCAGTACGAGAAGTACCGCACGCCCCGCCCGAAGGTGTTGTGGCAGCAACTGCTGGCGGCCGCGGGTCTCGACCCACCGGTCGCGTACGGGCCGGTGCAACCGAACACGGCCGTCGGCCGCCTGCCACTGCTCGACGAACTCGCGCTGGCGACACCTCCGGGCACGCCCGACCCACCTACCGTCGCTGCCTTCCCGGTGCCGGGAGCACCGCCGATCGTGCGCGCCGAGCCGATCGTCCACCCGCTCGTCGTGGCGGGTGACGGCGATGGCCTCGTCGAGGCGGGCGGCGCCGGTCTGCTCGACGGCGCCGGCACCGTGCTGTACTCCGCCGCCCTCGAGCCGGGTCCGTTCGATCAGGCCCTCGGCGACGGCGCCGACCTTCTCCTCACCGATTCCAACCGGCGGCGAGGCGAGCGTTGGGGCAGCGTGCGCGAGACGGTCGGCTACACCGAGCGGGCGGGCGAGACGCCGCTCGTCGACGATCCCGGCGACAATCGACTCGACGTCTTCCCCGGTGCCGGCGATGACGCCGCCACCGTCACCGAACAGCGCGGGGTCACGTCCGTCGAGGCGACCGACTACGGCAACCCGGTCACCTACACGCCGGAGGATCGCGCCGCCAACGCCATGGACGGCGACCCGAAGACGGCGTGGCGCGCCGGTGCATTTTCGCCCGTCGAAGGCCAAAAGCTCGTCGTGAAGTTGGCGGCGCCGGTCACCACTGACCATCTCACGCTGCTCCAGCCCATCACCGGGCCCCGGAACCGGTGGATGACCGCGGTGCGGCTCCGGTTCGACGGCGACCAGACCCTCGACGTCAACCTCGACGACACATCGAGGGTCGAGCCGGGGCAGCGCATCGACATCGGGCCCCGCACGTTCAGCCAGCTGGAGCTGGAGGTGCGGGGCGACAACTTCGGCCACCTCCCCGACTACAACGGGCTCACGTCGGTCGGCGTGGCCGAGCTGGCCATCGGCGACCAGGCGCCGCACGTCGACGAGGTGGTTCGCCTCCCGACCGACCTCCTCGACCGGGCCGGGCCGCGATCGGCCGACCACCGGCTCACGGTGCTGCTCTCGCGCCAGCGGGCCGACCAGCACGACCCGATCCGGACCGAGCCCGAGCTGGCGGTGGCCCGCACCTTCACGCTGCCGACGGCGCGGTCGTTCTCGCTCTCAGGGACGGCGCGTGTCTCCGGCGTCGCCCCCGACGCCGCCGTCGACGCCGTCCTGGGCGCGGCGCCCGGCGTCACCGCGGTCAGCACCGAGCACCTGACGGGCGAGGCGGCGATGCGGGGGGCGGCGGCCGTCGACGGCGACCCCGCCACGGCGTGGCAGACGCCCGAGACCACAGTGAGCGGCCAGAGCCTCACAGTGACGGCGCCGCAGCCCGTGACCATCGACCACCTCGACCTCACCGTGTTCGCCGACGGCCGCCACTCGGTGCCGTCGGTGCTGTCGGTGGCGGCCGACGGCGGTGCGCCAGTGTCGGTAACGGTGCCGCCGATCACCGACGACCCGACGCGCGAGAACGCCACGGCGACGGTGCGCGTCGATCTCCCGGCACCGGTGACCGCGCGCCAGTTGACCGTGGGCCTCGACCAGATCCGCGCCGAGACGACGATCGACTACATCAGTGAGCTACCGATCGACCTGCCCGTCGCCGTCGCCGAACTGGGGGCGGCCGGCTTCACCCAGGCCCCACCCACCGGCGCGTTGCCCGGCGCGTGCCGGTCGGACCTCGTGACCGTCGACGGGACGCCGGTGCCGGTCCGGATCACGGGCTCGGTGGCCGACGCCGTCGGGCGCCAGCCCCTCACCGTTGAGGCGTGCAACGGGCCGTTGGCGCTCGGCGCCGGGCCCCACGACATCCGCACCGCGGTCGGCCGCGACATCGGGATCGACATCGACCGGCTCGTCCTCGACTCCCCCGCACCGACGGGCGCCCCGACCCGCCCCGCGGCGCCCGTCGTCACGGTCACCGGGTCGACCCGCGTGTCCTACGACCTCCGCGTCGATGGAGCCACGAGCCCGTTCTGGCTCGTGCTGGGTCAGAGCGTGAACGCCGGGTGGCACGCCTCCGTGAACGGCCACGACCTCGGTGCGCCGACGCTCGTCGACGGGTACGCCAACGGCTGGCGCGTCGACCCTGCCGCCGGAGGCGGGCCACTGACCATCACCCTCGACTGGACCCCGCAGCGACTGGTCTGGATCGCGCTCGCCATCACGGCGTTCGGCGTCGTGGCGTGCATCGTGCTGGTCGTCGTCGACCGCCGCCGTCCGCCCGAACCGCAGACGCCGCCCTCCAGCACCGGCCGGATCGCGACCGTGTGGTTGGCGATCGGGGCGGTGGCCGTCTTCGGATTCGTCGGCGGCGTGCTGCCGGCCGTCGTCGCCGGCGCCGTGGTGGTGGCGGCGCGGGCGGCACCGGTCCGCTGGCGGCGATGGCTGGTGCTCGTGCCCGCGGCCTTCTTCGCCCTCACGATCGCCTACGTCGTCGCCAAGTCGCTCCGGTACCCGATCCCCGCCGACCTCGACTGGCCCGCCGCGTTCTCCTTCACCGACGGGCTGGCGTGGTCGGCGGTGGCCTCGGCCGTCACGTTGGTGGCGGCCGGCGTCAGCGGGCTCGACCCGG
>DASXAI010000498.1:0-16754 GCA_036406775.1 Acidimicrobiales bacterium | reverse complement strand
AGCTTCGGGTGCTTGTCACACGTGCGGATGCTGCGCACGGCCGGCTTCGACGTGAAGGCGCTCGTCGGCGTCGACGCGGAACGGACGGCGCGGCGGGCCGCCATGCTGGGCGTGCCAGTGGCGCTCACCGACGTGCACGCGGCACTGGCCCTGCCGGGCGTCACCGCCGTAACCATCGCCACGCCACCGCACACGCACGCGGCGCTGGCTCTCGCCGCCATCGCCGCCGGAAAGCACGTGCTGTGCGAGAAGCCGTTCGCCGCCGATGCGAGCGAGGCGGCGGTCGTGTGCGCCGCCGCGTCGGCCGCCGGGGTGGTCACGATGATGGGCCACGAGCTGCGCTGGCTGCCCGCCATGGTGATGCTGGAACGGGCGGTGGCCGAGGGCGCCATCGGCGAGCCCCGGCTCGCGACGGTCATCTGGTTGACCGGCTCCTTCGCTGATCCGACCACCGAGGTACCACCGTGGTGGGGTGACAGGGACCAGGGCGGCGGATGGCTCGGCGCCCACGCCAGCCACGTGATCGACCACCTCCGCGCGACCCTCGGGGAGCTCGAGGCCGTGAGCGCCGGACTCGGCCTCGTCTCGGACCACGACTGGAGCGCCGAGGACAGCTACACGGTTCACTTCAAGACGCGTGGTGGCGTCGACGGGGTTCTCCAGAGCACGTGGGGAGCGTGGGGGCCGATGGCCTCCATGACCCGCATCTCCGGCACGAAGGGCACCCTGTGGGTCGACGGCCCCGTGCTCGTGCCCGAGGCTCCGGTGTGGCTGGCCGACCGATCGGGCGAGCGGCAACTCGTCGTCCCGAGCGAGCATCGCGTCGAGCCGGCCGATCCGGCCCCGCCAGGTCTGGCCGGCGAGACCACGTATGCCCAGCTCCACGGCTACGGCGCCGACACTCCCGGCTACCGGCGGCTGATGGCGACGTTCCGCGACCTCATCCTCGAGCGCCCCGTGCCGCAGTACCCGCGCGTGCCGACCTTTGCCGACGGCCTCGCCCACATGCTCGCCATCGACGCCATCCGCCGCTCCGCGTCCGAGGGGAGCTGGGTCGCGGTGCCAACGGTCGAGAGCGCGATGGCGGCGGCGTGAGCGCGCCGAGCGGGCCGCCGGAGCTGCCCAGCCTGCTCCGCCGCCTGAGCACCGACGAGTACGAACCGCCGCCGTACGACGACACACAGCGGGCCGCCGTCTCGAAGGTAGTCGCGAGCGGGCCGGATGACGCCAAGCGGGTCAGTCGGCCGCTCGCGGACTACTGGTCGAGCCGGCTCGGAACCGCGACCGGACTCCTGGCGCTGAACGAGAGCGAGGGGACCCGTTTCTACGACGTGCCGGACGAGGGGCGGTACGAACGCGCCGCCGCCGACGGCGCCCTCGGTGGGCCCGAGGTCGTGATCGACGTACAGACTCACTACATGGCCGATCGAGCCCCGCTGCGGACCACGGCCGACAGGCAGCTGGCCGGGTACCGGGCGTGGGCGCCTGACTGGTGGAGCGGGCTCGACGACGTGACCTTCTACGGCTTCGCCGAGTACCTCCGCTGCGTCTTCCTGCAGAGCGAGACGGCGGTGGCCGTGCTCACCGCGCCACCGATCGACGAGCGGGGCGAATGGTTCCTCGACAACGACGAGCTGGCCGGCACGCGGGAGTTGTTCGACCGGCTCGCCGGCACGGGACGCCTCCTGAACCACACCGTCGTCCACCCCACTGAGCCAGGAATGCTCGACGGTCTCGAGCGCTGGCGGGACGAGCTGCGGCCCGCCGGCTGGAAGGTGTACACGATGGGTCACATGGCGGCGCCGGGCCGCGAGGAGCTGTGGGCCCCGGGCACGGCGTGGATGCTCGACGACGAGCACAGCGGGTTGCCCTTCCTGGAGCGCAGCCGCCAGCTCGGGGTGCTCAACATCTGCAGCCACAAAGGCCTCAGTGGCCTGGTCGACAACGGCTCGCCACGCGACATCGGGCCTTGCGCGCACCTGTTTCCTGACCTTCGCTTCATCGTCTACCACTCCGGGTTCGAAGGCACCGCCGAGGGCCCGTACACCGAGGAGACCGCCGACGACGGGATCAACCGTCTCATCACCACGATGCGCGACAACGGGATCGGACCCGGCGGGAACGTCTACGCCGAGCTCGGAACGACCTGGTTCTGCCTCGTGAAGCGACCACGCGAGGCCGCCCATGTGCTCGGCAAGCTGCTGCGGTGGGTCGGCGAGGACAACATCGTCTGGGGGAGCGACAGCATCTGGTACGGCCCGACCCAGCCCATCATCGACGCCTTTCGCGCCTTCCAGATCCCTGACGACATGTGCGCGCAGTACGGCTACTCGAAGCTGACGCCGGCGATCCGCGACAAGATCCTGAGCCGCAACGGCGCCCGGCTCTACGGGCTCGACGTCGAGGCCGTCCGCCGAGACGCCTGCAGTGACGATTTGGCGTGGGCCCGGCTGGCGCTCGCCGAGTACAACGCCTGTGGGTTCGCACGACGGGCAGGATCGTCGTGACCACCGACCGCGATGCGGCCCACGTCGTCCGGTCGTTCTTCGACGCCGTCGGTGCGCTCGACGGTGAGCCGGGAGCGGCCTTTCGCGCCTGGCTCGCGCCCGGATGCATCTGGCAGAACTCGGGTGCGCCGACCTGCCACGGTGTCGACGCGTGCGTCGCTCTCCTCGACGGCGCGAGGAGCAGCATCGGGTTCCACACCTGGGTGGTGGAGTACCGCGGCGTGGCGACGGACGCGGACCTGGTCCTGACCGAGCGGCTCGATCGCCTCGTCGACGTCGACGGGGTCGAAGTGACGACCATCCCCGTGATGGGCGCGCTTCGAGTCGAGGATGGACAGATCGTCGAGTGGCGGGACTACTTCTGGCCGGAGGACGCCCGCCCTCGCGGCAACGGGGCCGAGTCGGACCATTAGCCGGGGGCGCGCGTCGCATCGGCCCCGTGCACCCGATGTGGCTCCGAGCCGCACAGAGAACGGCCGCGGCCGGCGGCCCGCAGGCGTTGACCATCAACCTCGAATCACTTACCATAGTTATCAGAGACAAGCGGGCCCGAGCCAGGGGGCAGAGATGGGCAAGATGCGATTCGGGATCTTCATGGCGCCGTTCCATGCCCACCAGGGCCAGAACCCGAACCTGGCTTTTCAGCGGGACCTGGAGACTGTGCAATTGCTGGACCGGCTCGGGTTCGACGAAGCCTGGTTCGGCGAGCACCACTCGGCCGCGACCGAGATCATCGCCTCGCCCGAGATCTTCTGCGCGTGGGTGGCGGCGCAGACGGCTCGCATCAAGGTCGGTACGGGCGTCGTCTCCTTGCCGTACCACAACCCGTTGTGGGTCGCTGACCGCGCCATCCTCCTCGACCACCTCACCCGAGGCCGGTTCATGCTCGGCATCGGGCCCGGTGTCCTGGCCACGGACGCCGCCATGATCGGCATTGACCCGGGCCGCCTCCGCGACCACCTCCAAGACGACTTCCCCGTTCTGATGCACCTGCTCCGGTCCAGTGATCCGCTGACGGTGGCGACGGACCGCTACGAGCTCGTCGACGCGCAATGCCAGCTCGATCCGTTCAGCGACTTCGATGTCGCTGTCACGTCGATCTTCACGCCCTCGGGCCCATTGCTTGCCGGCCGCTACGGCATCGGCCTCCTGCAGCTGTCGGGGCTCACGCCCGAGGGCATGGCCATCCTGCCGAGCCACTGGCAGGTGATGGAGTCGCAAGCGGCCAAGTACGGCACGGAGGTGAGTCGTGACGACTGGCGTGTGGTCGGCGTCATGCACCTGGCCGAGACCCGCGACCAGGCGATCGCCGACGTGCGGTTCGGCTTGAGCGAGTACTTCGACTACCTCCAGGAGACGCTGGGCGTGGCGATCTACGAGCCAGCCGGCAAGACGTTCGAGAGCCGCCTCGAATGGGCGCTCACGACGGGGAACGCGCTCGTCGGCACGCCCGATGACGCCATCGCCAAGCTCGAGGAGCTCGTGGACGCGTCCGGTGGCGGCATCGGCGCCTTCCTGTACTGGGCCCAGGAGTGGGCGGACCCGGCCGCGACCAACCACAATTACGAGCTCTTCGCACGCCACGTCATGCCGGCCTTCCAGGGCTCGACGAACCGGCTCGAGGCGTCCCGGAAGTGGGCGTTGAAGACGGCGGCCGAGCTCAACGTGCGTCAGTTCGACGGCGCCGCTCGCTTCATCGAGGAGCACAGGGCCGAGGTCGACGACGCCGGCTGATCGCCGGCCGGCGGTGCGGACCGGCGGCCGTCAGACCGCCGTGAACCCTCCGTCGACGATCACGGTGGTACCGGTCGTGAAGGACGCGTCGGCCGACGCGAGGAAGGCCACGGCGGCGGCGACCTCTTCGGCTCGGCCGCGCCGTTCCATCGGTGTGCTGAACGGCGCGCGGTCGGCCACGCCCGCCCGCTCGGCCATTGCTGCCTTCTTGGCCTGGATGGCCGTGTCGATCGGGCCGGGCAGCACGCAGTTGGCGCGGATGCCCTGGGTCGCGTACTCCACGGCCACGGCGCGCGTCAGCTGGAGGACGCCACCCTTCGACGACCGGTAGGGGACACCGCCGCCACCGGGCGCGACGATCGACGACACAGAACCGCACGTGATGACGGAGCCGCCCCCGGCGCGGAGCATCGACGGTATGGCGTGCTTCACGGCGAGGAAGATGCCGGTGAGATTGACCGTGATCACGCGCTCGAACTCTTCGAGCGGCAGCTCGTGGGTCGGGATCTTGGGCGACGGGACGCCGGCGTTGGCGAAGAGCACGGTGATCTCGCCGAGCTCGTCGACGGTCCGCCGGACCATGCCTGCCACCTCCCGCTCGAGGCCGACGTCGCATGCGATGCCGATGGCGCGCCCGCCGTCGCCCTCGATCTCCTCGGCCGCGGCCACCGCCGACTTCTCGTCGACATCGGCGAGGGCGACCGCCGCTCCCTCGCTCGCCAGACGAAGGGCCGACGCCCGGCCGATCCCAGACCCGCCGCCCGTGACGATGGCCACGGCGCCGGCGAGACGGTGTGCGTTCATCCTCGTTCTCCGATCAGATCCAGTTGCCCACGGTGATCTGGTGGGCGCGACGAATGAGTGCCGGCACTCGGGTTTCGAAGGTGACGTGGTGAGGATCGTCGCTCAGGCCCGCACAGTGGCGCTGGTAGCTCCCCTCCAGCACGCACGCCAGCTTGAAGAGCGCGAGCACCTCGAAGTAGGCGAGGTGCTCGAGCCTGCGACCCGAACGCTCCTCGTATCGCTCCCGGAGCTCCTGCCGGCTCGGCACGCCCGTCAGGTGCGACAACCGGGTCGGCTCGGCGTCCCCGAGCGGCTCGTCGCCGCACTGCGACCACAGCGCCAGCAGCCAGCCGACATCGAGCCTCGGGTCACCGATCGTCGACTGCTCCCAGTCGACGACAGCAGCGATCCGGCCCGGCCGGTCGGGCGCGAACAGCACGTTGCCAGGGCCGTAGTCGCCGTGGATCAAGCCCACTCGTCCGGCGGTCGGTCGGTTGGCCGTGAGCCACGCCGCCACGTCGTCGATGAGGGGGATTGCACGGCGGCGGTACCGGGCCAGCTGGTCCAGCCAACGATCCACCTGGCGTTCGAGGAATCCCTCCGGGCGGCCGAAGCCGTCGAGTCCTACGGCCCGCCAATCGGTGTCGGCGACCGTCACGAGGGAATCGACGAGGGCGAGCGCCATCTCACGACGCGCCGATGGCTCGTGTCGAAAGGGCCCGGGCAGCGGTGGATGGCCGGGGAAGCCGTCGACCCACTCCATCACCAAGAACGGCACTCCCGTGACGTCGACGTCGTCGCAGAATGCGACGGGACGGGGGTGCGGCACGCCGGTGCCGTCGAGGGCGGTGAGGATCCGATGCTCGCGGGCCATGTTGCTCGCTCGAGGATCCGCGGTCGCTCGCGGCGGGCGACGCAGGATCCACCGGCGGGGGCCGGCCCGGAGCTCGAACATCTCGTTCGAGTGGCCCGCGCTGACGCGTCGGATGGTGAGATCGTCGAGCGCCGTGTCGAGCCGTCCGTCCAGCCATGCTCTGACGCGCCCTTCGTCGAGGAGGGCCGGGATCGTCGGGTCAGCCGACACGCCACTCCCGGTCTGGTGCCTGCGCCACGGCACCGGCACATAGGAGGTCGGCGATCTCCGTCGGCGTGAAGCCCCAGGCCGCGAGCACCTCCTCCGTGTGCTCGCCGGGGGATGAAGGCGGTCGGACAATGGCGCCCGGTGTACGGCTGAATCGAGGGGCCGGCGCCGGCTGCACGATGCCGGCGACGTCCACGAACGTGCCGCGGTGGATGTGGTGGTCGTGGTCGGTGGCCTCGGTCGGTGACAGCACCGGGGCGAAGCAGACGTCGGTACCTTCGAGCAGCCGGCACCACTCGTCGCGCGTCCGCGCTTTGAAGGCGGCGGCGAAGCGGTCCTTCATGGCGGGCCACTGGGCCCGGTCGTGCTGGTCGGGCAGCGAGCCCTCGTCCAGGCCGAGCCGGTGGAGCAGCTCCGAGTAGAACTGCGGCTCGAGTGCGCCCACACACACATGGCCACCGTCGGAGCACTCGTAGACGTCGTAGAACGGTGCGCCCGAGTCGACGATGTTCGTGCCCCGTTCTGGGCGCCAGCTGCCCTTGGCGATCATGCCGTGCACGACGGTCGTCAACAACGCGGCGCCGTCGATCATGGCTGCGTCGATGACCTGGCCGTGACCGGACCGCGACGCTTCGACGATCCCGCACACCACACCGAAGGCCAGCAGCATCCCGCCGCCCCCGAAGTCGCCCACCAGGTTGAGGGGCGGGACGGGACGCTCGCCTCGCCGCCCGATCGGGTGGAGCGCGCCGGCGAGGCCGATGTAGTTGATGTCGTGTCCGGCCGCGCCGGCCATGGGTCCGTCCTGACCCCAGCCCGTCATGCGGCCGTAGACGAGCCGCTCGTTGCGGTTGAGGCAGACGTCAGGACCGAGACCGAGCCGTTCGGCGACGCCCGGGCGAAATCCCTCGATGAGCGCGTCGGCCCGCTCGACGAGCCGGAGGACGGCGGCGACGCCGGCGGGCTGCTTGAGGTCGACGGCGACCGAACGACGTCCTCGACGCAGCAGGTCCGGCGGCGGATCGGCCGGTACTTCGTGGACCCGGTCGGCGCGGTCGACCCGCACGACGTCGGCCCCCATGTCGGCGAGCACCATGGCGGCGAACGGGCCGGGTCCGATGCCGGCCAGCTCGACGACCGTCAGCCCGGTCAGCGGCCCGGCCACGGCGTGACCTTCTCGCTCACCGGTGCGGTCCCGTCCCGAAGGGCCCGCCAGACGCGCTCGGGGGTGCAGGGCATGTCGATGTGGTCGACGCCGACGTGACGGAGGGCGTCGACGACCGCGTTCACGACGGCGGGGGTGGCACCGATGGTGCCTGATTCGCCGATGCCCTTGGCGCCGAGCGGGTTGAGGAAGGTCGGTGTCTCCATCCGTACGAGATCGAAGGACGGAAGCTCGGTCGCCGAGACGATGCCGTAGTCGGCGAAGTTCGTCGTGAGTGGCATGCCGTCGGCGTCGTAGACGGCTTCTTCGAGCAGGGCTTGGGCCGCACCCTGGGCCAGTCCGCCGTGCAGCTGTCCGTCGGCGAGAAGGGGATTGACGATGGTGCCGGCGTCGTCGCACGCGACCAGCCGGACGATGTCGACCTTTCCGGTCTCGATGTCGACCTCGACCACTGCGACGTGGGCACCGAAGGGATACGTCGAGCCGTCCTGCGTGAACTCCGCCACCCCGGCGAGCGACGAGTGCGCCCGGGCCGCGACCTCCCTCCAGGAGAGGCTGCGAGCGGGCACGCCCATCACCTGGAATCCGCTATCCGTCAATGTCACGTCGGCCGCATCGCACTCGAGGGCGTCGGCGACGGTGGCGCGTGCCGTCTCGACGAGTCGCTCGGCCGCGTCGCGGACGCTGGATCCGGCCAGCTGTACTGATTTCGACCCTCCGGTGATCGACCCCGACGGCACGAGCGCCGAGTCGCCGTGCACGACGGTGATCGCCTCCAACGGGACATGTAGCCGATCGGCGACGATCGCCGCCCATGCGGTGACGTGCCCCTGACCGAAGGGCGTCGCGCCCGTCACGACGCGCATGGTTCCGTCCGGCTCGAGGTGGACGGCGGCGTACTGCTGGCCTCCGCCGATGGCCGTGATCTCGACGTAGCTGGCGACGCCGATTCCGAGTTGCTGTGCGTCGCGGCGGGCTCGTCGCTGGCGTTGTGCGGCGCGCCACGCTTGAACGTCGGCGGCGTCAAGGACGCGCTCGAGGGCCGCCGCGTAACAGCCGGTGTCATACCTGGCGCCGGACGCGGCGCGATAGGGAAAGGCGCTGGGCGGGATGAAGTTGCGGCGGCGGATCTCGATCGGATCGGCGTCGATCGTGTGGGCGAACACGTCGATGGCGCGCTCGATGGCGAAGATCGCCTCGGGTCGCCCGGCGCCGCGGAACGCCACCGTTGGCACGGTGTTCGTGACGACGGTCTGGGCGGCGTACTCGACCGCGGGGATGTCGTAGACGCCGCTCGTCATGAGTCGAGTGATGAGGGGGAGGGCGGCGCCCGTCGCGGGATAGGCCCCGCCGTCCTGGAGGACGTCGAGCCGGTAGAACTGGATACGGCCGGAGCGGTCGCCACCGATCGTGATGGTCTGGAGCTGGCCGCGCCCGTGGCCCGCCGCCACCATGTGCTCCGAGCGCGTCTCCACCCAGCGGACGGGCCTGCGGCCCGTGAGGGCGAGCCAGGCCACGACCACATCTTCCGGAAAGAGCCGGGCCTTCGAGCCGAAGCTGCCGCCGACATCCGGGGTGACGACTCGCACGTCCGCCGGATCCAGGTCGAACAGGTCCGCCAACTGGTCCCGTATGGCGTGGGCGCCCTGGTTGCTCGAGATGTGCACGAGGCGCCCCGTCGGCTCGCAGTAAGCCGCGGCGGCCCGACCCTCGAGTGGCGCCGGTGCCACACGGTGGTTGCGGAGCGTGCGAGTCACGACGACCTCGCAGTAGCGCCGCTCGGCGGGGCGGGCCTCCACGGTGCATGCGATGTTCGTGCCGGCCGCCGGGTGCAGCACCACCTCATCGGTGGCCGCGGCGAGTGGATCGACCACGACCGGGAGGGGCTGGTAGTCAACCGTCACGAGGTCGATGGCGTCCGCCGCGGTGGCCGCCGTGTCGGCGAGGATGGCGACAACGGGCTCGCCGACGAAGCGCACGACGGCGCCGGCGAGGACGGGCCGAGTCATCGCCGCGTTGAGCTGGGCGATCGGGGGCGCGAGATCGGGCACGCCCAGGTCGGCGGCGGTCACGACCCTCATGACGCCATCCAGGGCCGCCGCCTGACTCACGTCGATGTGGACGATGCGAGCGTGGGGCATCGGCGATCGGACGAACGCCACGTGCCCGGCATCACCAGGAAGCGAGACATCGGCGACGAAGGTGGCTCCGCTCGTGAGCATCCGAGGGTCTTCGAGCCGCGGCAGGGGCTGGCCGACGAACCGCGAGCCTTCGGCCGGCGCGGCGCGGCAGTCGGACCGCGTGCTCGCGGGGGCCATGCTCATGCGTCGAGGATGTGGATGGCCCGCTCGGGACAGGCGGCCGCACCCAGACGGGCGGCCTCCTCCCGGCCGGTCGGCACGACGACAGTCCCGTCGGCGGCGTTGTATCCGAGATCGTCGAGTTCGTACACGTCGGGCGCGACGGCGTGGCACCGTGCGTGGCCCGTGCAGAGACCGCGGTCCACCTGGACTCTCATCGCACCCCCCGGCTTACCGCCGCCAGACACTTATAACTATGATAAGTGATTGGCAGTGACGACGTCAACGGCTCGCGGCCGTCAACGCCAGTCCAGGACGTCGTCGAGCAGTCCCGGTACGCCCTTCATCGTGATCGCCGTGAAGGATTCCATGTGCTTCTGCATCAAGCGCTCGGCGTCGTCGGCTCGGCCGTCGAGAATGGCTCTGGTGACCGCCTCGTGCTCGTGGACGACCTTGGCGGCGTTGTCGAGCGGCTCGATGCGACCGACCACCATGCGCTCGTGGTACAGCTCCTTCAGCGAGGCGCCGAAGAGGTCGAGGATGCGGTTGCCCGAGGCGCCGGCCACCTGGCTGTGGAACTCGCGGGTGAGCCGGATCCACGCTTCCCGATCGCCCTGCTCGAAGGCTTGCCGTGCCGCGGCCTGGTCCCGCTCGAGTTTCAACAGCGCGGCCGGGTCCCCTCCACTCGCGGCGAGACGCGCCATGAGCGGTTCGATGGCGCAACGGGCGTCGAGCAGGTCGCGAAAGCTCGAGCCGTGGAGGTGGAAGTAGAACGTGGCGGCCCGAGCGAACTCCCTGCTGGTCACGTCCTGGACCACGGGACCGCCTCCGGGGCCCGGCTTGATGGCGATCAACCCGTAGACCTCGAGCAGGCGGAGCGCCTCGCGCAGTGACGCCCGTCCGACACGAAAGCGCTGGAGCATCACCGCCTCGGGTGGCAGCATCGTCCCCGGGGCCAGGCCGCTCCGGGCGATGTCGCGAACGATGCGGCGAGCGATGATCTCGGCCACCTTGTCGCTGCGCTCCGGAAGCCAGTCGGTCTCCCACTCCGACTCGGGTCCGGAGGGTGCAGCAAGCGGCGGGCCGGATGATTGCCCGTTTCGGGCAGTCATGGGTGCCCGCCTGCTTCCAGTCGCATGATCACTATCGTTCCGGATAACGGTCTCCTTGTCCAGCGGCGGGCGCCAGGTTTGACGGCCGTGCCCAAAACCCGTAATAATGATGCGTATAGAAATCATAGTCCGGTTCGATCCGCGACGCTGGCACTGGAGGAGGACGGATGTCCGGACCGCTCGATGGGCTGCTTGTCGTCGACGCGAGCTGGGGGATGCCCGGCTCCGTCACGACCCTGCTCCTGGCGGACTACGGCGCCCGTGTCGTAAAGCTCGAGCGTCCCGGGGGCGGGCCTGACGGGGGCAGCGTCAACCGGAGCGCGTGGGACCGCGGCAAGTGGAGCGCCGAGCTCGACTTCACCGACCCCGCCGATCTCGGCCAGCTTCTGAAACTGACGGATCGAGCCGATGTGCTCGTGGAGTCGTTCGGCGTCGGTGGCGCGACCGCGCTCGGGATGGGCTATGAGGCCGTCCACGCTCGGAACCCGGCCCTCGTGTACTGCTCGTTGACCGGCTATGGCCTCGACGCCCACCCGTGGCGGGATCGCCCGGGGTTCGATTGCCTCGTCGCGGCCCGCATGGGGTTCATGGCCGAGCAGCCGGGCCATCGCGACGGTCCCATCTTCCTCGGTCATCCGAGCGTCGGCTACACGACCGCCTTCCTGGCGACGCTCGGGATCCTGTCGGCGCTCCGGGCCCGAAGCGTCACCGGCGAGGGCCAGCAGGTCGACGTGTCGCTCCTCGACGGCGTGATCGGCCAGGCGCCGATGAACTGGTGGTGGAACGAACGGGACGACTCCTACCTGACGACGCAGGACAAGGGTGTATTCGGCAACCGGCGGATCATCATGGAGATGTTCCCCTGCGCCGACGGCGAGTACCTCATGGTCCACACGGGGGGTCAGGGGTCGTTCAAGGCGACGATGGACCTGCTCGGGCTGGGCGACAAGATCCGGCCGATCACCGACCGGGTCGAGATGTCCGTCCCCCTCGACGACGACGAGTACGTGGTCACCCGTGAGTTGGTGCCAACGGCCTGGCTGGCCAAGCCCCGAGCCGAGTGGTTGAAGCTGCTCCACGACGCCGATGTCGCGGCGGTGCCGGTGCTCCGACCCGGCGAGGTGATCGAGCACGAGCAGGTCGACTTCGCCGGCGTCGTGGTCGAGGTCGAGCACCCGGATCTCGGAACGCTTCGCCAGATCGGGCCGACGTTGCGGTTCGCCCGGACGCCCGCCGACCGACCGGCCGCCGCACCCGCCATCGGCGAGCACAACGGGCGTCTCGACGAACTGGTGGGGTGCGGCCCGGTCGATCGTCAACAGCCGGCGACACCCCTCCGACACGCCCTCGAGGGCATCCGCGTGCTCGACTTCAGCTCGTTCTTCGCGGCGGCGTACGGCGCGCGGATCATGTCCGACCTCGGCGCGGACGTGATCAAAGTCGAGATGACGAGCCGCGACCCGATGCGGTCGCTGCCCGATCCCTTCGAGGCGGCCAACCGGGGCAAGCGCAACATCGTCGTCGACCTGAAGGACGCCGCCGGTCTCGAGATCGCTCGCGACCTCGTCCGATCGGCCGACATCCTCTTCCACAACCTGCGACCGGGGAAGGCCGAGAAGCTCGGCATCGGCTACGAGCAGCTGGCCGCCGTGAACCCCCGGCTCATCTACTGCTACCAGCCCGGCTGGGGTGCGCGTGGCCCGAGCGCCGGCTTGAAGAGCTTCGCGCCGTTGCTGTCCGGCCTGACCGGCTTGATGTTCGAGGCGGCGGGTGAGGGAAATGGGCCGGTACGACGCGCCCGCGCGAGTGAGGACTACTACGGCGCGCTGCTCGGCGCCGTCGGCGCGCTGATGGCGCTGCGCGACCGTGATCTGACCGGCGAGGGCCAGTACGTCGAGAGCCCGCAGCTCCACGCCAGCCTGTTCTGCACCACGGAACAGTGCCTCGACGAGAAGGGCCAGCTCGTCACCGGCTTCGGTCTGGACACCGAGCAGATGGGATATGGGCCCCTGTACCGGCTCTACCAGACCAGCGACGGCTATGTCTGCCTGGCCTGCGTCGGCGACGGCGCCTTCGCGCGTCTGCAGGCCGCGCTCGGGCTCCAGCCCGACCTCGCGCCGTCCGATGGTCCGAGGCTCGCCGCTGCGCTGGCTGAACGGTTCGCCACGCTGTCGTCCACGGACGCGGTGGCGCGGCTCGACGAGCATCGCGTCCCGTGTGAGGTCGCGCGGGCCGAACCGTTCATGCCGCAGTTCTTCTGGGAGCAGTGGGCGGTGGACTCGGGCCGGGTGTTCGAGCACTATCACGACGAGTTCGGGTGGGTCCGCGAGGTCGGCCTCTTCATCCGTCTGTCGGGAACCCCGGGACTGAACAAGGGCCCAGGCGCATTGTTCGGCGAGCACAGCCGCCCGATCCTCGAGGAGCTCGGTTACTCACCCGAACGGATTGATGAGCTCGTGGCGACGGGGGCGTGCGTGACGGTGGACCGAGCGGGAAGTCCGAGCTGAGCGATGGAGCGCACGAATGACGCCGCTCGCGGCAACCTCGTCGGCAAGCGCTATCGGTGTGAGCGCTGCACCACGGAGGTCATCTGTGTCAAGGCAGGGGATGGCGAGCTCACGTGTCACGGCGTCCCGATGCCGCTGCTCGCGCCCAAACCCCTGCCGGCGACGGATTGACTACGAGTGATGGAGGCCGAACCGTGACCGCGACGCCGACCAACGGGACACGCCTGCGCTGCCCCGTCTGCGGGACCGAGATCATCGTGCTGAAGGCGAACGAGCCCGACCTCGCCTGCTGCGGTGAGCCCCTGTACGCGTCATTCACGCCGGGTGGCTCCGACGGCACCACGGCGTCCGGGCGAGCCTGACTGAGTGGCACTCTTCGGGCTCGTCCACGGGGGCTGCCACGGTGCCTGGTGCTGGGACCTCCTCGTCCCGGAGCTGCGATCTCGCGGTCACGACGCCATCGCGGTGGACCTCCCGGCCGAGGACGCCTCGGCCGGAGCCCGTGAGTACGCCGCGGTGGTGGCCGCCGGTCTGGACGGCGCCGACGCCGTCGTCCTGGTGGGCCACTCGATCGGCGGTCTGACCATTCCGCTCGTCCCCGCACTGCGGCCCGTCGCCCGGCTGGTCTACCTCTGCGCTGTAATTCCGGAGCCCGGCCGCTCGCTCGCCGACCAGTTCCAGACCGACCCCGACCTCTCGCCGATCCGCCACGCCGGCGTCTCCCATGACAGCGGCCGGATCGTCTTCTCACGCCGAGCGGCGATCGATCTCTTCTACCACGACTGTGATCCGGCCGTCGCCGCCTGGGCCGCGAGCCGCGTGCGGCCTCAGGCCGCCACGCCGACCACCGAAACCACGCCGTTGGAGGCGCGGCCCGACGTCCCGTCTTCCTACATCCTGTGCACCGGCGACCGCGCCGTGAATCCAACGCGGTCGCGCGCCCTGGCCCGGGATCGGCTGGGCGTCTCGGCCATCGAGCTCCCCGGCGGGCACTCGCCCTTCCTCTCCCGTCCCGCCGTCCTGGCTCACGTGCTCGCCGGGCTGGCCTGACCGTGGCCGAGTCGAGCAGCAGCAGCCGGGCGGCGATCGATGCCGTGCTTCGGCGGTACTTCTGGGGCATCGACTCCCAGCAGCGGGCAGTTGTGTTGGCCTGCTTCGCCGACGACGCCCGCATCCGGTACGGCCGAGGCCACGAGGCGCGCGGGATCGACGAGATACGTCGGCTGTTCGAGGGTGGCGCCGTCGCCCGGGAGATCGGTCTGGAGATCACATCGACCATGCACACGGTGAGCGCCGTCGAGATCGAGCTCGACGGCGACCGGGCCACGTCGGTCCTGGCGGCCGTGGCCCACCTCGTCGGCGAGCGCGACGGCGCTGGTCGCATCGTCGTACGAGGTTTGCGCTACGAGGACGCCCTCTGCCGGCGCGACAACGGCTGGAAAATCGTGGACCGTCACCACTCGGCCCTGTGGATGTACGAGGTCGTGTCCGAGCCGGTCTAGCGCGGCACGAGGCGCCGTCTCGACATCAATACATACTATTCGTATAGTAGTTAGCAACCGGCACCAGAGCCGGGGCGGCACGAGCACGTGCGGCCGCAGCGCGAATCGAGGGGTTCGGATGAAGCTGTTCAGTGTCGACGACCACATCATCGAGCCGGCCGACGTGTGGTCGAAGCGGTTGCCGGCGAAGTACCGGGATGCCGCCCCGCACGTCATCGAGGAGGACAAACGCGAGGTCTGGGTCTACGAGGACCAGCGCGGCTTCACGATGGGCCTCAACGCCGTCGTCGGCCGGCCACGCGAGGAGTGGACACAGGAGCCAGCCCGTTTCAGCGACATGCGTCCCGGGTGCTACGACCCAGTGGAGCGAGCCAAGGACCTGTTGAGCGAGGACATCACGTCGAGCCTCTCGTTCCCGACGCTGCCTCGCTTCGGCGGGGCGCTGTTCCCATCCTTCAAGGACAAGGCGCTCGCCGACCTGTGCGTGAAGGCATGGAACGACTACCTGTTCGAAGAGTGGTGCGCGGCAGCACCGCAGATGTTCGTGCCCATGGTCATCGTGCAGCTGTGGGATCCGAAGGCGGCGGCCGTCGAGATCGAGCGCAACGTCGCCCGAGGGGCACGGGCGGTGGCGATGCCCGAGGAGACGAACCATCTCGGCACCCTGCCCTCCTACTACGAGTCGTACTGGGATCCGATCTGGGCGGCGTGTCAGGAGGCGGACATCGCGGTCTGCATGCACATCGGCTCGAGCGGCTGGAAGGCCTACGTCCCACCAGGCGCGTCGGAGACACTGCCGATCGCCCTCGGGTTCGTCCCGACGATCACGCACGCCATGGGAATGGCCTTCGGACCCGTTCCGCGGAGGTTCCCGAAGATCAAGCTCGTCTACTCGGAGGGCGGGATCGGGTGGGTGCCGATCGCCCTTGAGCGCGCCGACTCCCGGTACGAGCTGCATCACTCATGGAGCGGCGACGACGACCTGCTCCCGTCGGAGGTCTACCGGCGCAACATGTGGTTCTGCATGATGCCGGACGAGCACTACGGCCTCGAGCAGCGGGAACGCATCGGTCTGGATCGGATCTTCTGGGAGACCGACTACCCCCACGCCAACTGCCCGTGGCCCGGGACGCAGGACTTCGTCGAGGACTTCTTCCAGGGCGTTCCCCGCGATGAGGTCGCCATGATCGCCCACGGCAACGCCGAGAAGGTCTTCAACTGGCGTTGCCCCGAGCCCGACGAGGTCGTGCTCTGACCATCGGTCGGCGGTTGGCGGCAACGAGGGCGTACACGTTGACGAACAGTCGGAAGATAGATATTGTTCGCATGGATTCCGGAAAGGGTTACGAGGTTCGGGCGCTGCTGAGCGCCTCGATGCATGGCTCGTCGCCCGTTTCGCCGCATCCATAGGGGGCACGACGAAAGGGGAGCACGGCTTGTCGACCCTGCTGGAGGCACGGGGCGTCGTCGGGGGATACGGCTCGGTCGTCGTCGTCCATGGTGTCGATCTCGAGGTGCGTCCCGGCGAGGTAGTGGCGTTGTTCGGACCCAACGGGGCCGGCAAGACCACGACGCTGCTCAGCCTCTGCGGCGCCATCCCGACGCTCGACGGCGAGGTGGTCTTCGACGGCGCGCCGTGCCACGCTCCGCTGCACCGGCGATCTCGAATCGGCCTTGGCCTCGTGACCGAGGAGCGGTGCATCTTCCGGCAGTTGACGACGGCCGAGAACCTCCGGGTCTGCAACGGCGACGTCGAGCTCGCCTTGGCGCTGTTCCCCCTCTTGCGCACACGGATGCGAGTGAGGGCCGGCCTGCTCTCCGGAGGCGAGCAGCAGATGCTCGCCCTGGCGCGCGCCCTGTGCCGACGACCGAAGCTCCTCATGGCCGACGAGCTGTCGCTCGGCCTGGCGCCGATCGTCGTCGAGAACCTCCTCCAAGCAGTACGGACCGCCTCGGACAGCGGTATCGGCGTGCTCCTCGTCGAGCAGCACGTGCGCAAGGCACTTCGGTACGCCGACCGCGCCTACGTCATGAACCGGGGTCACATCATGTTCCACGGGACG
>DASXAI010000497.1:0-4653 GCA_036406775.1 Acidimicrobiales bacterium | reverse complement strand
TGGCACCGACGGCGCCTACGACGCGTACGAGCCGGCGGTGGCGCCGTTCCCCACCCACCCCGTCGACGACGAGCAGCTCGGCACGGCCATGCTCTACTCCTCGGGCACCACGGGCCGGCCCAAGGGCATCCTGCGGCCCCTACCCGACGTCCATCCGGGCGCGCCGCTGCCGATCATGGACTTCGTGGCCGGCATCTTCCAGCTGACCGAGTGGATGACGTACCTCTCGCCCGCCCCGCTGTACCACTCGGCCCCGCTCGCCAGCGTCTCGGGCGCCATCCGGCTCGGGGCGACGACGGTGATGATGGAGCACTTCGACCCGGTCCAGTACCTCGACCTCGTGACGCACCACGGCATCACCCACTCACAGGTCGTGCCGACGATGTTCTCCCGGCTGCTGAAGCTGCCGCCCGCCGTGCGCGAAGGCGCCGACGTGTCGTCGCTGCGAGCCATCGTGCACGCCGCCGCCCCGTGCCCGGTGCCGGTGAAGGAGCAGATGATCGAATGGCTCGGCCCGATCATCTACGAGTACTACGGGGCCACCGAAGCCAACGGGCTCACCTTCTGCACCTCGGACGAGTGGCTCGCCCACCGCGGCACGGTGGGCAAGGCCGTCCTCGGAGAGGTCGTGATCCGCGACGAGGACGCCAACGAGTGCCCCACGGGCACCGCCGGGACGGTGTGGTTCCGCGGCGCCACGAACTTCGAGTACTGGAACGACCCGGCCCAGACGGCCGCCTCGCGCGACCCCGACGGCACGACGAGCACGGTGGGCGACGTCGGCTACCTCGACGACGACGGCTACCTGTACCTCACCGACCGCCGGACGTACATGATCATCTCGGGAGGTGTGAACATCTACCCGCAGGAGACCGAGAACCTGCTCATCACCCACCCCAAGGTGCTCGACGCCGCCGTGATCGGCGTGCCCAACGAGGACCTCGGCGAGGAGGTGAAAGCCGTGGTGCAGGCGCTCCCCGGCGCCTCGCCCGGCCCGGGTCCCGGCCTCGAGCGGGAGCTGATCGCGTTCTGTCGCGATCACCTGGCCCACTACAAGTGCCCGCGGTCGATCGACTTCGTGGACGAGCTACCGAGGCTCCCCACCGGCAAGCTGTACAAGCGCCTGCTCCGGGAGCGCTACTGGGCCGGGCACGAGACACGGATCTCGTGACGGGTCACGTCACGACGTTAGAATTGCTGTCCGCATCGTCACGCCGAGGTACCTCATGCAGCTGAAGCCAGGTCTCCGTCTCCAGAGCACCACCTGTGACACCCAGGTGATCGTCGTGCGTGGCAACGGCGACGTCGACGTGCGCTGCGGTGGCGCCCCGATGGCGACGGCCGACGCCGAGGGGGCCGAGCGTCAGCCCCTCGACCAGGCCTTCGCCTCCGGGACGCTCATGGGCAAGCGCTACGCCGACGCCGATGCCACCATCGAGTTGCTGTGCACCAAGCCCGGCGAGGGGTCGCTGTCGATCGGCGACGAGCCCGTGCCGACCAAGGACGCCAAGCCGCTGCCGTCGTCCGACTGACGGCGGGCCCGCCGTGAATCTCATGATGTTGCTCGAGATGGCGGCCCAGGCCGCCCCCGAGCGTGTCGCCATCGGCTCCTTGGAGGGCGGGCTCACCTACGGGCAGCTCTTCGAGTTGGCGGGCGGGGCCACCACCTGGCTGCGGGGCCAGACGGCCGAGCGCGTGCTGTACACGGACGTGTCCGCCCCGGCCCTGCCGGTGGCGCTGTTCGGGTCGTCGTGGGCGGGCAAACCCTTCGCGCCGCTCAACTACCGCTTGGCCGACGACCGCCTCCGGTGGATCGTGGCCCGCCAGGCGCCGGCCGTCGTGCTCCACGGCGTCGACGGCGCAAGCCGCACGGCCGGCATCGACGACGTCGAGCAGGTCGACACCGGCGCCTTCGTCGAGCGGGCCGCGGCCGAGCCGGTCGCCGCCCCCGACTGGTCCTACGACCCCGACGACATCGCCGTCCTGTTGCACACGTCGGGCACAACGGGCGAGCCGAAGGTCGCCATCCTCCGCCAGAAGCACCTCGTGTCGTACGTGCTCGGCACGGTCGAGTTCCTCGGCGCCGGCGAGGACGAGGCCACCCTCGTGTCCGTGCCGCCGTACCACATCGCGGGCATGGCGGCCATCCTCACCGCCGTCTACGGCGGGCGCCGACTCGTGCAGCTGGCGGCCTTCGATCCGGCCGACTGGGTGCGCGTGGCGCGCACCGAACGCATCAGCCACGCCATGGTCGTGCCCACGATGCTGTCGCGCATCCTCGACGTGGTGGAGGCCGACGGCCAGGGCTTGCCCGCCCTTCGCCATCTGTCCTACGGCGGCGGGCGCATGCCACGGGCGGTCGTCGAGCGGGCTCTGCACCTGCTGCCGGGCGTCGACTTCGTGAACGCCTACGGCCTCACCGAGACCAGCTCCTCCATCACGGTGCTCGGCCCCGACGAACATCGCCAGGCGTTGGCCAGCGACGAACCCGCCGTCCAGGCCCGGCTGGGGTCGGTCGGCCAGCCGCTGCCCACCGTCGAGGTGTCGATCCGCGACGCCGACGGGTCCGAGCTCCCGACCGGCCAGCGCGGCGAGGTGTGGGTCCGGGGCGAGCAGATCTCCGGCGAGTACGCCCACGCCAACCAACTCGTGGAGGGCGGCTGGTTCACCACTCGCGACGCCGGCTGGCTCGACGCCGACGGCTATCTCTATCTCGACGGCCGCATCGACGACGTCATCGTGCGGGGCGGCGAGAACCTGTCGCCCGGCGAGATCGAAGACGTGCTGCTCCAACACCCCGCCATCA
Source organism: Acidimicrobiales bacterium (assembly GCA_036406775.1). Taxonomy (GTDB): domain Bacteria; phylum Actinomycetota; class Acidimicrobiia; order Acidimicrobiales; family Ilumatobacteraceae; genus DASXAI01. The sequence goes on along the minus strand of DASXAI010000497.1, from coordinate 1,847 downwards.
GCGACGCCGTCGTGCTCGGTCTGCCCGACCGCGAGTGGGGCGAAGTCGTGGCCGCCGTCGTCGTGCTCCACGAGGGCCAGTCCATCGACGAGGACGAGGTGCGGGCCTGGGTGGTGCAGCACCTGCGCTCCTCCCGGGCGCCGGCGGTGATCGACATCCGCAGCGAGTTGCCCTACAACGAAACGGGCAAGGTGCTGCGCCGAGTGTTGAAGCCCGAGCTCGAGGCTCGCTTCGTCGACGCGTCGTAGCCGATTGCCCCGCGGTGGCCCGGGCTGGGAGCATGGTCACATGCCGTCCGCCAAGCGCCACCCGTCCAAACCGAGCTACCTCGGCCTGCTGAACGCCATCGCCCTGGCCGAGTCGCGCGCCTACGCCTACTTGACGGCGTGGATGGCCGTCACCCCGAGCCCCGACGTCCGCGCCGTGCTCGCCACCGTGGCGGCGCGCGAGGGCGAGCACGGGATGGCGTTCGCCAAGCGGCTCAACGAGCTCGGCTACTCGGTGCTCGACCGACCCGACCCGGGCCAGAAGAAGAAGATGGCCATGGCCAAGTCGAGCCGCACCGACCTCGAGAAGATGGAGGCCCTCGCCCTCGACGCGCTCGACACCGGGGCCGAACCCGACATCTTCGACCGCTTCTTCACCGACCACTCGATCGACATCCAGACCGGGGCCCTGCTCGGCCGCTACATCTGCGAGGAGCGGGATTCAGGTCGTCTGCTGCGGTCCTGCTACCAGCAGCTCCAGGCGGCCGAGCGCGTCGCGGTCTGAAGCGCCCGGCCGCGCGGGTATCCAGCGGACATGCCGCGTCCTATCTGGAGTGGCGCCATCAGCTTCGGGCTCGTCAACGTGCCCGTGAAGGCCTACAGCGCCGTCCACGACCACACGGTGCACTTCCACCAGCTCGACAAGAGAAGTGGCGCCCGGATCCAGTACCAGAAGGTGTCGGCCAAGACCGGCCGCGCCGTCGACAACGACGACATCGAGAAGGGCTTCGAGGTGTCAAAGGGGAAGTACGTCGTCGTCGATGAGGACGAGTTCGAGGCCCTCCGGCCCGAGAGCACCCGGTCGATCGACATCACCGACTTCGTGGAGCTCGAGTCGGTCGATCCGATCTACTACGAGAACACCTACTGGCTCGGGACCAACAGCGAGAGCGCCCGCGCCTACCGGTTGTTGCTGACGGCGATGGAGGATGCCCAGCGCGTGGGGATCGGCTCGGTCGTGATGCGCAACAAGCAGTACCTGGCGGCCATCCGTCCGCTCGACGGGGCGCTCGCCATGTCGACCATGCGGTTCGCCGACGAGGTCGTGCCCAAGTCGAAGGTCCCCGACCTGCCGTCGGCCCGGTCGAAGCCCGACGCCAAGGAGGTGAGGCTGGCGACCCAGATCATCGAGTCGCTGGCGTCGGAGTGGGACCCGAGTCGGTACCACGACACGTACAGCGAGGACATGCGCGACCTCATCGACCGCAAGGCCAAGGGCAAGAAGATCGAGGCACCGGCGCCCGAGCCTGAGAAGAAGGGCGAGGTGATCGACCTCATGTCGGCGCTGCAGGCCAGCCTGGAGCGGGACCGCGGGACCAAGCGGACGCCTCGGTCCTCCACGTCGGCTCGGTCGGCTCGGTCGGCTCGGTCGTCGAAGTCGGCTCGGTCGTCGAAGGCGAAGGCGAAGCCGGCCAAGCGGGCCCGAGCGGGGTGACCCAGGGGTGACGCCGGCCCAGCCCAAGAAGGCGCCGGCGAAGAAGGCCGCGGCTCGGAAGGTTGCGCCGACGAAGAAGACCGCGGCCCGGAAGGCTGCGCCGACGAAGACGGCCGCCAGGGCGCCGGCCAAGCGCTTGACGAAGT
>DASXAI010000496.1:0-2853 GCA_036406775.1 Acidimicrobiales bacterium | reverse complement strand
GGCGGAGCAAGGTCACGTCACCTCGACGCTGCGGGAATGGAAACGACGCGACTGGGGCCAAGGTGGGTTCGAGTTCCACTGGTGGTGCACGGAGAGCCCCGACGCCTTCGTCGGCCACCAACCCGTCTACGTTACGCTGCGCGACGAAATCACCGAGATGGTGGGCGAGCCCGTCTATGCCATCCTCGCCGGCCTGCTGGCGCAGCGGCGCCGCCGAACGGTGCTGCCGCACCCCGCCGTGCGACGCTAGGCAGTCCGCTTCGACGCCCGCCGGCGGTCGGGTTCGGCCAACAGGCGCTTGCGGATGCGGATGGCATCGGGGGTGATCTCGACCAGCTCGTCGTCGGCGATGAACTCGATCGCCGTCTCCAGCGTGTGCACCTTGGGCGGGGCCAGCTTGGCCGCCTCGTCATGGGAGTGCGTGCGCATGTTCGTCTTCTCCTTCTCGCGCACCGCGTTCACCACCATGTCGCCGGGCCGCGACGACTCGCCGATCACCATGCCCTCGTAGACGACGTCGCCGGGGCCGACGAAGAGCTCACCGCGAGTCTGGAGGTTGTCGAGGGCGTACCCCGTGGCGGCGCCGAGGCGATCGGCCACCATGGCGCCACCCGTGCGGTGGGGCAGGTCGCCCGCCCACGGCGTCCAACCGCCGTGGTGCAGGTGCAGCAGCGCCGTGCCCCTGGTGGCGGTGAGGAGCAGCGACCGGAAGCCGATCAGTCCCCGGGCCGGCGCCTCGAACGTCAGGACCGTCCGCCCGGGATCGCCGGGGCGCAGGTCGAGGACCCGTCCCTTGCGCGGTGCCAACGCCTGGGTGACGGTGCCGACGTGCTCGTCGGGCACGTCGCACACGCCCCGCTCCAGCGGCTCGTGGCGGCGGCCGTCGATCTCCCGAGTGAGCACCTCGGGCCGGCTCACCTGGAGCTCGTAGCCCTCCCGGCGCATCGACTCGATCAGGACGGCCAGCTGCAGCTCGCCGCGGCCGGCCACTTCGATCACGTCGGGCGAATCGGTGTCGGCGACGCGGATCGACACGTTGCCGAGCACCTCGCGCGCGAGCCGCTCGCGCAGGTGCCGTGACGTGAGGTAGCGACCCGCTCGCCCGGCCAGCGGGCTGGTGTTGACGGCGAACGTCATGCTCAGCACCGGCTCGTCGACGGTGAGCCGCGGCAAGGGCCGCGGCTCGTCGGGCGTGGCGATGGTGTCGCCGATCTCGACCTCGGGGAAGCCGGCCACCACGAACAGATCGCCGGCGTGCAGGACGTCGACCTCGGCACGGCCGACGCCTTCGAACGCCATCAGCTGCGTGAGTCGGCGCCGGAGCGGGGGCTGGCCGTCGTCACACTCCTCCTCGAGCAGCGCCACCGTTTCGCCCTTGCGCAACACGCCGTTGACGACGCGTCCGATGGCCAGCCGGCCGAGGTACTCGGATGCGTCCAGGTTCGTGACGAGGGCCTGCAGCGGCGCCTGGTCGTCGCCGGTGGGCGGCGGGATGGCGTCGAGCACGGTGTCGAGCAGCGCCGTGAGGTCGTCACCCGGGCCCGGGTCGCCGATGCCTTTCATCGAGCGACCCTCGCGCGCCACCGCCGACACGACCTCGAAGACGAGGTGGTCGGGGTGGGTGGCGAGATCCATGAACAGGTGCTCGACCTCGTCGAGGACCTCGTCGGGCCTGGCGTCGGACCGGTCGACCTTGTTCAGCACCACGACGGCCGGCAGGTCGCGGGCGAGGGCCTTCGAGAGGACGTACCGGGTCTGCGGGAGTGGGCCTTCGGCCGCGTCGACGAGCAGGAGCACGCCGTCGACCATCGCCAGCGCCCGTTCCACCTCGCCGCCGAAGTCGGCGTGGCCGGGCGTGTCGACGAGGTTGATCTTCACGCCCCGCCAGGTGACCGACGCCGCCTTGGCGAGGATGGTGATCCCGCGCTCGCGCTCCTGGTCGTTGGAGTCGAGGACCCGTTCCACCACGGCCTGGTGCGCGGCAAACACGCCGGTGGCGCGCAGCAGGGCGTCCACCAGCGTCGTCTTCCCATGGTCGACATGGGCGACGAGCGCAACGTTGCGCAGGGCGGGGGGTGTCACAGGTGAAAGCCGGCCGAAGCGACTGCCGAGGCAGGCGACGAAGGACTAGGACAGATCGTCCTCGTCGTCATCGTCCTCATCGAACGTGACGCCGTACTTCTCCGCGATGGCGGCGTACTCGTCGTCCTCTGACGAGGGACGATGTTCCTGCTCACGGGGTCCGAACCCGAAGGCTTCCGGTCCGGACTGCTTCAGCTTGCGCGCTTCTTCGAAGCGGCGATGACGACCCTTTTTCACGGCAGGGCTCCGACTTCAGTGAGGTGACATTGCCGCGCAGTCTATCCATGCCCACCCCGGGTTCCGGGGATCAGGCCCGGGACCGAAGGGGCTGCGGCCGGCGCCGACACCCGGTCCGACCTGGGCCGACGCGCTCGATGACTGCGCCGCGTGGTCCTTCGACCGGCCCGTCGCACGCTACGTGGGTGACGGAGCACGCAATGAGACGATCGCCCTAGTTCGCCGCCTTGCCGGTCATGCGACCATGGCCCGGTGCCTCCAACGGTCGCGCTCGTCAACCAGAAGGGCGGCGTCGGCAAGACGTCGGTGACGCTGGGGCTGGCCTCGGCGGCCTGGGCGGCCGGCGATCGGGTCCTCGTGGTCGACCTCGACCCGCAGGGCAGCGCCACCTGGCTCCTCGGCCTCGAGCCCGACGACCGGCTCACGTCGGTGGCCGACGTGATGGCGGGCGGCCGCCACAACCGCGTCCTCGAGGCCATCACCGTCTCGTCGTGGGGCGACCACGTGCACCTCATGCCGGCCGGCCCCCGCCTG
>DASXAI010000495.1:0-3660 GCA_036406775.1 Acidimicrobiales bacterium | reverse complement strand
TCGGTCCGCCGACAACTCGCGCCCCGGCGGGAACGGGGGGAACAGCGTGGTCGGCCCCGTGACCACCGCCGGGACCTCGGCGCCCGCGCCGACCACCGTGCCGCCCCCGAGCTCGGCCGCGGTCGCGCTGCGCGAGTACATGAGCATCCTCGACGACGCTGGCGTCGTCGGCGTGCAGGGTCCGCTCGGCGACGACGGCACCGTGAACGTGTCGGGCGCCGAGGTGCTGGTCCTCGGCGGCCAGACGAAGGAGTTCGATCCCGAGCCACTCCTGCGGCCGATGCTGGAGTCGCTCGCCGCCGCGGGCGACCCCGCCGCCCTCGCGGCCGACGCGACGTTGAAGGACCCGCCCGGCAACGGCGAGAAGGTGCACGCGCTGGTCACCTCCGTGCGCGGTGACCACCGCCTCCACGACCGGGTCACCACCGTCGACAGCCTCGGCGACTTCGCCGGCCTGGCCGCGATGGTGCTCGGCCTGGCCGACCTCGCCCGGGGCGATGTCGGCGACTACGGCACGGGCGAGGGCGCCGACTCCCTACTCCCGTCGCGACAGCCGTGAGCACGAGCGCGACGGACGCCCCGGGCGTCACACGCGACGCGGCCATCGGCCGCTCCACCGCCACCATCAGCTTCTTCACCCTGCTGTCCCGGCTGAGCGGCTTCGTGCGCATCCTCGTGGTCACGGCGATCCTCGGGACCACAGCCCTCGGCGACATCTACGAGACCGCCAACCTCGTGCCCAACCTGTTGTTCGAGCTGTTCGCGGCAGGGTCGGTGCAGGCGGTGATGGTGCCCGCGCTGGTGCAGGCCGACGAGCGGGAAGGCCGAGCGGCGGGGGAGAGCCTGGCCAACGCCGTGCTCGGCTGGCTCCTCGCCACGCTCGGCGCGGTGGTGGTCGTCGCGTTCGTCGGCGCGCCGCTCCTGATGCGGCTGCTGACCGCGGGCGAGCCCGACGCCGCGCTGCGCTCCGCCAAGGCGTCCCTCGGCTCGCGCTTCCTCGCCATCTTCGTGGTCCAGCTGCTGTTCTACGCGGTCGGCCTGGTGGCCACGGCGCTCCTCCAGGCCCGCCGGCACTTCGTCGCGCCGGCGGTGGCGCCGCTGTTCAACAACGTCGTCGTCATCACCGCCTACCTGATCTTCGCCGGGCTGCGCCACGGTGCCGCGCCGTCGCTTTCGGTGTCGGCGCTTCAGACCGCGGTGCTGGCCGGCGGCACCACGCTCGGCGTCGCCGTCTTCACCTCGGTGCCGGCCATCGCCGCGGCCCGTCGCGGCGTCCGGTGGCGGCCCACGCTGCGGCGCGACCCGGCCGTCGCCCGGCTCGCCCGCCAGGGAGCGTGGGCCGGCGCCTACCTCGGCCTCACGCAGCTGCTCACCCTTGGCGTGGTCGTGCTCGGCAACGGCGCCAGCGGCACCGTGGCCCGCTTCACGTTTGCGTTCACCTTCTTCGAGTTGCCGTTCGCGTTGCTCGCCGTGCCGGTCGCGACCGCCCGGTTCCCGGCCATGTCGAGCGCGGTCGTGGCCGGCGACCAGACGCGGCTTGGTCAACTTGTCGGCGACGGCGTCGTCACGACCGTGGTGGGTTGCTCTGCCGCGTCAGCCGCGCTGCTCACGCTGGCGTGGCCGCTCGTCCGGCTGACCGCGTACGGCCACGTGGCCGGCGCAGCCGTCGCCCCTCTGGCCCACACCCTCGCCGCCTTCGCCCCTGGTCTCGTCGGCTACGGGCTCTTCTACTTGCTCACGCGGGTGCGCTACGCGCAGGGCGACGTCCGCAGCCCGACCCTTGCCAACGCGCTCGTGGCCGCCTCCGGGCTGGTCGCGATGGTGGTGGGTGTCGCGATGGTTGCCGACAGCGAACGGGCCGCCGCGCTCGCCGCCGCGTTCGGCGGCGCCCATCTGCTCGGCGCCGTCGTGCTGTGGGTGATCACCGCCCGATCGCTCACCATCCGACTGACCGGGGTCGCCCGCGGCGTGGTCGCGGCGATCGGTGTGGCCGTCGTCGCCGGTCTGGTGATGGCGTTCGTAGCCGATCGCCTCGGCAGCACCGGCCGACTGGACGCGCTCGTGACCCTCGTCGTCAGCGGCTCGGCGGGGCTGCTCGTGCTCGGGCTGGCGCTGCCGGCCGCGACGGGCCGGTCGCCGCGGGTCCTCGTCGGAGCGGGCCGTGCCTGAGTCGGTCCTCCAGCTCCTCGGCCCGTCGACCGGCGGCATCCGGCGTCACGTCGGCGCGCTGGCCGACGCACTCGAAGCCGGCGGGTGGACGGTGCGCGTCGCCGGCCCAGCTGGCGTGCTCGACGGGATCCGCACCACCGATCTCGTGGTGCCCGTCCCGGTCGGGATGCAGCCGTTCCAGCTCAGCCGGGCCGTGCGCACGCTTCGCCGCCGTCTGGCCGAGGTCGAGGTCGTGCACGCCCACGGGCTCAAGGCCGGCTGGGTCGCGTTGCTCGCCACGAAGACTCGCCGCCGGCGCACCGTGGTGGCCGTCACGGTGCACAACCTGGTGCTCGACGAGACCACCGGCCGCTCCATCCGCTTCAAGCGCCTGCTGGAACGCCAGGTGTTCCGGCGGGCCGACGCGCTGATCGCCGTCTCGCCCGAGGTCGGTGAGTACGTGAACGAGCACACAGCGCGCCCCGTGCGGGTCATCCGGCCGCTGGGACCCCGGCCGGTCGCCCGCCGCGACACGGGGGACGTCCGCCAGTCGCTGGGGGCCAAGGACCGCCAGCCCTTGATCGTCTGCGTCGCCCGCCTGCACCCGCAGAAGGGGCTCACGACGCTCATCGAGGCGGCCCGGCTGCTCGTCGGGAGAGGCGTCGACGTGCGGGTGGCCATCGTCGGTGAGGGACCATCGGCCGCCGCCCTCGAGCGGATGATCGCCGGGCTCGGCCTCGAGGGGACGGTCGTGCTCGCCGGGCCGAGCGAGAACGCGCCCGACGAGCTCGCCGCCGCCGACGTGGTGGTGATCCCCTCGGTGTGGGAGTCCGGGCCCCTGGTCCTCTCGGAAGCGCTCCTCCTGGTGCGTCCCGTGGTGGCGACCCCAGTTGGGTTCGTGCCCGACGTGGTCCGCGACCGCCGGAGCGGGCGGATCGTCCCGATCGGCGACCCACGGGCCCTCGCCGACGCCATCGCCGACGTGCTCGCCGACCCGGAGGCGGCCGCGTGCATGGCGCAGGCCGGCTACGCCGCGGTCCAGCGGGTCCTGGAGCCCGACACCCTCGTCGGGGCGACCGAGGCGCTGTACCGCGAGCTCTTGCAGCACCAATGAGCGCCGGCCGGGCCGCTGTCGTGACGTCGCTGCTGGCGGCGGCTGTGGGTGGCGTGCTCCTGGCGGCCACGTTGGAGGCGCGAGGCGCCGTCGCGCCGGCCGCTCCACCGCCGGCGGAGAAGGTCCTCGTCGTCTCGGTGCCCCGGCTGGTGTGGCAGGACGTCGCCGACCAGCGGCCGCCGGCCCTGCTCGCGTTCCTCGCCGAGTCGGCCTACGCGTCGACCTCCGTCCGCACGATCGGCCCGCGCACCGAGCTCGGCGACGGCTACGTGACCATCGGGGCCGGCAACGCGGCGAAGGTCGATCCGGCCGTCGCCGGTCGGGCGGTGACGGCGACGGAGTCGGTGGGGTCGGCGTCGGGTGCCGACCTGTACCGGAAGACCACCGGCCAAGCGCCC
>DASXAI010000494.1:0-2547 GCA_036406775.1 Acidimicrobiales bacterium | reverse complement strand
CGGATGACCGAGGGCCTCGGCCCCGCCCCCGAAACGGATGAAGAGCGCGAGATGCGCTCCCCCCGGTGGATCGCCCCCATTGTCACGTGGCTCGCCTCCACGGAGTCCGCCGGTGTCACGGGCCGGGTCTTCGAGGCCTCGGGTCAGACGCTGGCCATCGCCGAAGGCTGGCACCGCGGCCCCCGCACCGAGCCGATCGAGGACCCCACCAAGCTCGCCCCCGTCGTCGCCGACCTCCTCGGCAAGGCCCGTCGCAACGCCGGCATGGACGGCGAAGAGGGCACCTGGCCCCAGCCCAAGGCCTGAGAAGTTGAACCGCGGAGCGCCCGGGCGGGCGGTCTCCGGTTCAACTTCGGTCAGAACAGCGTCATCGCGGCGTAGGTCGTCCGTCCTATCCGTGTGAGGTCAGAACAGCGTGAGCTCCTCGGGCTTGCGGCCGCGCAGGTCGTCGTAGTCGACCTCGACCCAGCGGAAGCCACGCGCCTCGGCCAGCACGCGGGCCTGGGGCTTGACGATCTGCGCCACGAAGATGCCCCGCACGGGCCTCAATGTGCCGTCGAGGTCGAGGCGTTCCACGTACCGCGTGAGCTGCTCGACACCGTCGATCTCGCCGCGGCGCTTGATCTCGATGGCCACCGCCCCGCCGTCGGCGCCCCGGCACAGGAGGTCGACCGGACCGATGCCGGTCGGATACTCCCGGCGGACCAGCACGAGGCCCTGCTCGATGGAGTGCGGTGCCAGGGCGAGCAGCGTCTGGAGATCGGCCTCCACACCGTCTTTGGAGAGGCCCGGATCCGTACCGAGGTCGTGACGCCGGTCGTCGAGGATCTCTTCCAGTTCGATCACGAGCGATTCGCCCTTGACATTGGTGACCGTCCACCGGTCCGGCTCCTCGATTACAGTGTTCGGCGCGTTCATCCAGTTCAGCGGTTTGTAGGCGCCGCCGTCGGCGTGGATGGCGACGCAGCCGTCGGCCTTGACCATGATCAGGCGGACCGCGCTGGGCAGCGACGCCTCGAGCCGACCGACGTACTTCACCGCACAACGAGCGATCAGGAGACGCACCCGGATACTCCGTTCACGACTACAGTCCGAACGACCTATTTACCCCGTGGCTGGGAGGGGCTTCAGTGACGGTTGCTCGCCTGCGCTTGGAGGGCTGGTGACGGACGCACGGTACACGTACACCGCGGGTATGCCCGCGGCCCGCGTGGGGTGGCTGGTCGCTCGGGCTCGCTCCGTCGCGGGCATCGGTGAGCGCGACCTGGCATCGTCCGTCGGCGTCCCTGTGCGCACCGTCCGGCGCTGGGAGCGGGGCGACCTCGTGCCCACCGACGACGAAGTCGAGGCCATCGCTTTGGCGTGTGGCGCCCGGCTGACCGAGCTCCTGCCCCGCCGTGCGGTCGTCGCGTACGACCCCTCCACCGGCATCATGCAGATGAGCGATCAGGCCGTCGCCATCCCCACGACCAGTCTCGACAACGACACCGTGCTGGCCGCCTTCGTGGCCCTGGTGCGACGAGTGCGCGGCCTGCGCCTCGACCAGGACGTCAAGGTCCGCCAGGAGGATCTCGACGCGCTCGGTGAGGTGCTCGACCTCGACGACCAAGAGCTCGAAGAGCGCCTCATGCGGATCATCGGCATGTCGCGCTCGCAAGCGGCCGCCGTGCGGGCCCAGCTCCTGCGCAAGCGGCTCGCCGTGCCGATGGTGGGCATGCTCGCCGGCCTCAGCCTGCTGGGCATCAACCGCCTCTTCACCACCGGCTCCGAGCAGGTGAAGGCCATCGACGGCAAGGTCGAGACGGTGTTCCCGGTGCCCTCCACCACGACCACCACCGTCGCCTCGGTGGCGCCCGAGGGCGGTGCGGCGGCGGCGGTCCCGGCGGCCACGCCGGCTCCCGCTTCGTCCTCGGCCGCGGCCGCGGCGCCAGCGTCCCAAGCGGCCAGCTCGGCCGCCCCGGCCGAGTCACCCGCCCAGGTGACGAGCACGACCCAGCCCTTCGTCGGGCCGAAGTTCCCGGTGCGGACCGGGCCGCCGGCCTCCACGCCCGGCCGCCGGGTCACCACCGGCGGCGAGACGGCGCCCACCGATCCGCCCACCGTTGGCTCCCCGGTGGCCGAGCCCCCGTCGAGCGGGGGTGGCGGTGGCGGGTCGCCCACGACACCGACGACGCACCCGCCCACGTCGCCGCCGACGACGGGTCAGCCCGCCGTCACGCTGCCGCCGACCTCGCCGCCCACGGCGCCCACGGTGCCGCCGATCGGCGGCACGGACGGGCCCACCGAGACCACGCCGGTGACGCCTCCGCCGACGCCCCCGCCGACGCTGCCGCCCACCGATCCGCCGACGGACCCGCCCACCACCACGACCACCACCACGGTGGCGCCCATCGACGACGGTCACACGACCGAGACCACGCCGCCGCCCGACCCGACGCCTCACACGTCGACGCCGCCCACCACCATCTCCGGCATCGGCACCACCGGTTCCGACCCCGGCACGAGCTGACGCGCAGGTACATCGGCGGCGTCCGGCTTGGCCGTGCG
>DASXAI010000493.1:0-3282 GCA_036406775.1 Acidimicrobiales bacterium | reverse complement strand
TACCGCCACCTGCCGGTTCAACGAGTGGGCCCGTACCGCCTCTGGTTCGGCGAGATGACCGTGGTGGCCGAGCTGATGTCCGTGCCCGACCACGAGGAACGTCGAGGCGCCCCGGTCGGATGCTGACCGTCGCCGTCCTCGCCGGGGGACTGGGCACGCGGGTACGGGGCCTCACGGGTCCCGATCTGCCCAAGGCGCTCTTGCCGATCGCCGGCCGGCCGTTCATCGAACACAAGCTGAGCGAGCTGGCGGCCGGCGGCGCCGGCCGAGTCGTGTTCCTCCTGGGCCACGGCGGGCCCATGATCCGGGAGGCGGTCGGCGACGGGCGCGGCTTCGGCCTCGAGGTCGAATATCTCGATGACGGACCTGTGCTGCTCGGAACGGCCGGCGCCGTACGGCGCGCCCTCGACCACCTCGGACCCGCCTTCTTCCTCACCTACGGCGACACTCTGCTCGACGTGTCACTAGCCGAACTGCAGAACCGCCTCCTCGACGGCGACGCGCTGGGCGCGATGACCGTGCTGGAGAACGTCGACCGTTGGGAGACGAGCAACGTCGACGTCGCCGGCGATCTCGTCGTTGCCTACGACAAACCGTCCCGCCCGGGTACGAGGCGCTACATCGACTACGGCCTCCTCGCCTTCCGGGCGGCCGCCTTCGCCGACCTGGCACCGGGGCGGTCCGCCGATCTGACCACCGTCCTGACCGCCCTCGTGGATCGGCGGATGCTCGTGGCCGTGCCCGTCCGTTCTCGCTTCTACGACATCGGGACCGAGGCGGCCGCCCGCGAGACGGAGGCTTGGCTTCTCCGCCGCGCCTCAAGGTGAGCGCCGCCCTTTCCGCAATCTCGGCGTGACGCGGACGCCTCGAGCCGGGCGCAGACTCGACTACCGCTCGACTGGCTGGCGCGCGCGCCGGCACGCCCACGGCGCGCATCGAACGGTACGATGCCGTCACTGTCCACGTCGCCGTCGACTCGCCGTTTCCCGGGCTGCTGGTGCTGGCGGACACCTACTACCCGGGCTGGACGGCCACGGCCGACTACATGGCGGCGACCATCCACCGTCGCGCCGTGAGGCCGGCCGTCTTCCTCGACCGCGACGGCGTGCTCGATCGCCCGTTCGTGACCGCCGAAGGGGAGCGGCCGCCATGGTCGCTCGACGAACTGGCGATCGTGCCCGAAGCGCCAGCGGCGCTCGCCCGCTTGCGCGCCGGAGGCTTCGTGCTCGTGGTCGTCACCAACCAGCCCGATGTCGGGCGCGGCCAGCTGGCACGGGCCGTGGCCGACGCCATCAACGAACGGGTCCGAACGACGCTCGGCCTCGACGCGGTCTATACGTGCTTCCATAGCGGGCACGACCCGTGCTCGTGCCGCAAGCCGGCGCCGGGTCTGGTGATCACCGCCGCCGCCGACCTCGGACTCGATCTGGCTACCAGCTGGTTGGTTGGCGACCGATGGGTTGACGTCGCCGCCGGTCAGGCCGCCGGCGTCGCCACCATCCTCGTCGAGCGGCGGGGCAGTTGGTCGCCCACGGCCGCCGGTGCCCCCCCGCCAGGCATCGCTCCGACCGCCGTCGCGGGGGGTATCGGGGAAGCGGCCACGATTATCCTGGGCCGCAGCGACCTGACGCCGCGGTCCGTTCCCGGGGAAGGAGCGCCATGCGGTCCACGATCGAGCAGCTGAACGTGAAGGTGTTCGCGGACGGCGCTGACCGCGCCGGGATCCTGGAGCTGGCCAAGCTCCCGCTGATCAAGGGCTTCACGACGAATCCGACGTTGATGCGACAGGCCGGCGTCGCCGACTATGAGGAGTTCGCTCGGGACGTGCTCGATGTCGTCAACGACCGGCCGTTCTCGCTGGAGGTCTTCTCGGACGAGTTCGGCGAGATGGCCGAGCAGGCTCGGGAGATCGCGAAGTGGGGTGACAACGTCTACGTCAAGATCCCGGTCACCAACACCCGCGGCGAGTCATCGGCGCCGTTGATCCGGGATCTCGTCGCTGAGGGTGTCAAGCTGAACGTGACGGCGCTGATGACGACACGGCAGGTTCGGACGGTTGCCGAGGCCTTGGCCGACGCGGCCTCAAGCTTCGTGTCGGTCTTCGCCGGACGGATTGCGGACGCCGGCGTCGACCCGATACCACTCATGGCGGCCTCCGTCGAGATCCTGTCCGCCTTCCCTGGACTGGAGCTCATCTGGGCCAGCCCGCGAGAGGTCTTGAACATCCTCCAAGCCGACGCTGTCGGCTGTCACGTGATCACTGTGACCCACGAACTCCTCGGCAAGATCGGTGGCATCGGGCGGGACCTCGACGACTTCTCCCTCGCCACGGTCCAGATGTTCCGGAACGACGCCGTCACCGCCGGGTATCGAATCGCCTGATCGCTGGTCGTCGCGCCCCAACGCCGGGAGACGACTGGCCGCCAACGCGATCATGGGCACGACAGTCACCGATACCAGCCACAAGTACCGCGGATAGGGGCCGGTCGTCAGGGCGGCGAACAGAAGGACCGTCGAGATGCAGGCCACCAGCAGGAGCCGGGCCTCGGCGCAACGGCGGAGACCGGCGAGCACCGCCGCACCTACCACAATGAGGCCCAGCCACCACATCCGCCAGATCGTCCAGCCGTCGGCGGTTTCGAGGATGCTGGAGACCCGATCGAACAGACCCGAGACATACGGGCGGTCGAGCGGGCAGCGAAGCCCGAAGTCGGCAGGCTTCGAGCCCGTGTTCCAGAACGCGCCTTTCGCGTAGGGAGCGCTGAACCCGAGAAGTGACAGCGCGACGGCGGTCCGGTGTCGGACGTACAGGTCCGGGTGCGCACGGATGGCATCCAACCAGGCGTCCCGGAGCTGCTGCTCGGCATGCGGGTCGGCATTGGCGAAGACGAGTGGTGCATCCTTTGCGAACCACAACGGATCCGCGCCCTGCAGCGAGAAATGGGACTTCAGCGTCTGGATGGTTGCGCCACGCCGGAGCGATGAGGCGGGTAGGAGCATCCTGTCGGTTCGCAGCGAGAGGGCGGTCAAGTCGAACTGCAACGTCGGTTGGTCCGGGTACAGCACCAGCGGCTGGACGACGTCGTCGATCCAGAGCTTCTGCGAAATCAGCGTGAACGCGACGAACGCCACGACGAAGCCGATTCGCTTGAGCAGCGGCCCAGGGTTGAACGGACGAAGCGTGCTGTGTCCGAACGACCAACTGGCGAACAGCAGGACCAACGCTCCGGGGACGATTGCGGTACTCCGAGCTGCCGTCGCCACCCACAGGCTCGCGACTGC
>DASXAI010000492.1:0-3420 GCA_036406775.1 Acidimicrobiales bacterium | reverse complement strand
GATGCCCAGCGACGCCGCCACGGGCTCGCTGCGGCGCCCCATCATCAGGGCCCGGCCGAACGGGCTGCGGATCAGGTTGCGGTGGCCGAGCATGAACACGATCGCCAAGCCGCCCACGAGGTACCAGAACTCCACCTGCGTGAAATCGAGAGCTTTCGACTGGATCCCGAAGCCGCCGCCCGTGAACGACGTGAAGTGCAACGTGAGGTCGATGACGACGTTGGCGTACATCAACGTCACGACGGCCACTGCGAACGGCCCGAGCTTCAGCGCCGGGAACGCCGTGACAAAACCGACCACACCGCAGATAGCCGCGGCCATCAAGGTGGCCAGTATCGGGTTCAAGGCCCAGTGGACCTGGGTGAGAGCGACGGTGTAACCGCCGATCATCAAGAAGGCGGCGGTCCCGATGGAGATGATGCCACCCGAGATGGTGAGGTTCAGCCCCAGGGCGGCGATCAGGTACAGAGCCCCGATGGTGAGCGAGTAGATGTAGAAGTCGTCGGAGACGAACTGCGGCAGGAGCAACAGGATGGCGACGCCCACGACGACTTTGCCGACCAACCACAGCCACGACGTGCGGCGCGGCGCTTCGGCTCCGACCAGGCCGGGCTCGTCGAGCGCTTCAGTGAGTTCGTCCTCGTCAGCCGAGCCGGCCGGCTCGATCACCTCTCGTGCCATCGGTCCCCCCCTTCGCCCCTACAGCGTGCGCTGCGCACGGCCGAGAATCCCTTGCGGCTTGACCAGCAGGACGCCCAGCAACACGAACAGCGACACGACGTTGACGTAGGCGGCGTCCCAGTACGCCGTGGTGAACTGCACGACGAGCCCGAGGATGACGCCACCGATGATCGGACCCCAGATCTTGGGGATGCCGCCGATGGTGGCGGCGATGAAGCCCTGCAGCGTGACGGTGAAGCCCAAGTTCACCGACGCCTGGGTGATGGGCCCGGCCGCGAAGCCGCCCACACCGGCGATGGCCCCGCCCAGCGCGAAGGCGACGACGGCCATCCATCCCACTGGGATGCCCCGCATGGCGGCCGCCTCCCGGTCGAACGACATCGCCGACAGGGCCCGGCCCCACAGCGTGCGCCGGAAGAACAGCGACACGATGAGCGTGAGCACGATGGCGATCGGGAACAGAATGGCGCGCTGGGGGGTGATGATCAGGTCGCCCAGCCGGAACGTCCCCCACGGCACGTAGGGCGGGAAGTTGATGGTGCCGTTGGCGTGCTCACCGCTCTCTGTAACCCGGTAGGCGGCGACGGCCTGGATGATGATCGACACGCCGAGGGTCGAGATGACCCACAGCACGGTCGACTGTTTGAACCGGGCCGTACCCCGGACGGCCACGAGCTCGGTGGCGGCGCCGATGGCAGCGGTCACGCAGATCACCAGCAGGAGCGCGACCGGGAACGCCAGCCCGGTGGCCGTCCACAGCGTCACGCCGAGCACCGCACCGATCATCACCATGTCACCCTGGGCGAAGTTGAAGACGCCGGTGGCGCCGAAGATGATGTTGATGCCCAGGCCGACGAGGGCGTAGACGCTGCCGACCTGGACGCCCCGGATCACCGTGTCAAGGAATTTGTACATCGCCCCCCACTCTCACAGCGTCAACGTGTAGCCGCCGTTGACCGGGTACGTCTGGCCCGTGATCCACGACGCTCGGGGGCTCACGAGGAACGTCACCAGGTTGGCAACATCGTCGGGTTCGCCTCGACGCCGGATGATGTAGTGCCCGAGCTGCCGCTTGGTCTGCTCGGAGTCGTCGTCGGCCGGTTGATCGGGTGAGCGGATGGTGGCGAGGGCCACGCAGTTGACCGTGATGCCGTAACGGCCGACCTCCCGGGCCACCGACCGACAGAAGCCGGCGGCACCCGCCTTGGCGGCGGCGTAGGGCGCCAGGTTGGGGTCGCCGTAGCGTCCGGCGTCGGAGATCACGGTGACGACGCGGCCGTCATTGACGGCGATCATCTCGGGCAACACGGCGTGCACGCAGTTCATGACGCCGTACAGGTTGATCCGCACGAAGCGTTCCCACGTCTCGGGCTTCGTCTGGGCGAAGGGCACCATGCCGGCCCAGCCCTCCTGGCCGGCGTTGCCGGCGTTGTTCACGAGGATCGAGACCGGTCCGAGCCGCTTCACAGCGTCGGCCACGGCGCCGTACTCGGTGACGTCGAACACGGCCGCTTCGGCCTGACCCCCGTCGGCCACGATCTCCTCGGCCACCGCCGCCGCCCGCTCGGCCACGATGTCGTTGACGGCGACCTGGGCCCCGGCTGCCGCCAGGGCGTGGGCGATGCCGCGCCCCACTCCCTGACCGCCCCCGGTGACGAGGGCGCGACGGTCACCGAGCTCGATCGAGAAACTCACAGCAGCCCCTCATGCGTAGCGAAGCACCCCCGTCAGCGACCCCCGCAAAGTAGAAGGCCACCGCCGCTCTGTCAAACGACCGGTTGGTCGAAAGCGACGGACTCCTCCCGTTTCACGCCAGATATTCCACGCCAGACGTGGATAAGACAGCGTGAAACGAGGAGGTCAGTGTCAGGTGACGGCGCCGGCGATCTTGAGCTCGATGATCCGGTCGGCGTCGAGGCCCAGTTCGGCCAGGATCTCGTCGGTGTGCTCGGCGAACTGCGGGCCGCGAGTGGGCGTGGCCGGCGTCTCGTCGAACTGGACGGGCGCGGTGACGAGCTGGCGGGTGTTGCCCTCGACGTCGACGACGTCGGCCATGAACCCGTTGGCTCGGAGTTGCTCGTCGTGGCCGACCTCGAGGCTGTTCTGGACCGGGTCCCAGGGGCCCTCCATCGGGTCGAACCGCTTGGTCCACTCGGCGAGCGTCGCCGAGGCGATCTCGGCGGCGATGATGGCGCCCGCCTCGTCGGCGTGCTGCGAGAGGGCGGCGTCGGTGTTGAAGCGCTCGTCGCCGGCCAGTTCGGGCCGGCCGAGGTGGACGCAGAACTCGGCCCAGTAGCGCCCACCCTGCAACATGCTGAGCTGGATCCAGCGGTCGTCGGACGTCCGGTAGCGGCGCGACAGAGGGTTCATGGGTGCCCCCGGGTCCCGGACGGGCCCGGCGCGCCACGGCTCACCGGTGATCATCGAGATGTCGACGGCCAGGGCGTTGGCCCAGGCGCCGGTGCTGAGGAGTGAGACGTCCACGACCGACGGCTCGCCGGTGCGCTCGCGGGCGAACAGGGCCGCGGCGATGCCGCCGGCGATGTGCATGGCACCGATCGAGTCGCCGTAGGCCGGCGCCGGCATCGCGCACACGCCGTCGTGCATCACGTCGGCGGGCGTGACGCCCGCCGAGCTGCCGCCGCGGCACCAGTACGTCGACTGGTCGTAGCCGCCCTTGGTACGTCCGGGCCCGCGGGTCCCGAGGGCCGAGCCCCGGGCGTAGATGATGTTCGGGTT
>DASXAI010000491.1:0-9643 GCA_036406775.1 Acidimicrobiales bacterium | reverse complement strand
TACACCAACGAGGGCTGGAAGGTCTCAACCTTCGACACGGCCGATCTCGCTGAGGTAACTCCGGGAACTCCGAACCCATGTCCAGGTGAACGAACGCCATGATTCCGTCCAGGCTCGCGGCCGCAACCTTCGTGGCCGCGCTGGCGTTGGTTGCCATGGGATCAGGGCCGTCGGCTTGGGCAGGTGGAGATCGGATTGACCCGCCGCCGGACATCGACGTGGATCACGGGAACGGCCACTCCGGCAACGGCGGCAACAACGGTAACGGCGGCGATGGTGGGAACAACGGCGCTCCGCACGTCCCCGTGTGCGTGTGGCAGTCGCCCACTTCCCTCCAGGTCGAGGCGACCATCCGCAACGCCGGCGCCAGCGCGCAAATCGTCCGGGAGCAAGCGGCCGACCCGGGCATCCAGATCTACGTGTGCGACGGCGTCTACGACGGCAAGACCTGGCGCACCAAGCCCCGGCCGATCACCGCGCAGGAGCTCGCCGCTCGGGCCTACGTCCGACTGCAGCGCAATCTGCCGCCCCCGGACGTACACACCACACCACCAGACGGGAAGGCGTCCATCGCCAACATCCCGGTGTTCGTGTGGATCGAGCCGGACCAGTGGCACCCGCTCCAGTTCACCGAGACCGACCCCAACGGCGGAGGCCTGGCCGTGACGGCGACCGCCACCCCGGCCAGCATGGCGTTCACGCCCGGCGACGGCAGCCCGTCCCAGTCCTGCGCCGGGCCCGGCGCCCCGTACGCAGACGGCGATCCCGCCGTCGAAGCCGCCGACCCCGCTCACTGCGCCCACATCTACAGCCTCGTCACCCGCAACGTCGATCACAGCGACGTGCCCGGCCGCCCGGACGGCTGGCCGGCCCAGGTGGCCGTCACGTGGACGGTCTCGTGGCGGGCCACCGACGGTGCCACTGGCACGCTGAACCCCGTGACCAAGGCGACGGGGTTCGTCCGCCCGGTGACTGAAGTCCAATCCCTCGTGACGGGTTGACATGATGGGGTCGATGGGCATCGACGCCATCGTCCTCATCGTTCTCATCACTGTCGGCGCCGTCTTGGCGGTCACGATCGCCCTCGCCGTGCGGAACCAGCGCATCGGCGTCACCCGCCGCAGCCACGATGCCGCCATCGACCCCTTCCGGGTGGGTGAGCCGTGGCGCCGGCTCGTCCAAGGCGCCGTTCGGGCCGAGAGCCGCTACCGCCAGACCCTCGCTTCTACGCCGCCGGGGCCGACCCGCGACCGCCTCACGGAGATCGGCACGCACATCGACGCGGCCGTGTCGGAGTGCTGGCGCATCGCGCGGCGCGGCTACGACCTCCGCCACGCCCTCGACGCCATGGACATCGCCCGCAGTCGCCAGCAGCTCGCCGCCATCCCGGCCGACGCCACCGACCCCGACATCGTGCAGCGGGCCGCCGCCCTCACGGCCCGCGTCAACGCCTACGACCGGATCGCGGCCACCACGGAACAGACCGAGCAGGACCTCCGGCTCCTCGTCGCTCGCCTCGAGGAGACCGCGGCCCGCGGCGCCGAGCTCTCGCTGACCGCCGGCGCGGGTGGCGTCGACGCCCTCGACCAGGAAGTGAACGGCGTCGTCGACGAACTGGAGTCGCTGCGCCTCGCCTTCGACGAGCTCGACGCCCGCCCCGAGCTGCCGCCGGGCTGACCGGCCGCAGCCGCTAGACAGCTAGTCGATCCGGCGCAGCCCGTCGCGGTAGCGCCGGCCGCGGGCGGTGTAGTTCTCGGATCCGCCCGTGATCAGCGCCGGGTTGGCCGCCCCCTCCCGGATGCGCGCCGGCACGCCGAGGGCGAGCGCTCCGCTCGGCACGTCGGTGTCATCGAGCACAACGGCGTTGGCCGCCACGATGGCGCCCGAGTGAACGACGACCCGGTGCAGCACCACCGCTCCCACTCCGATCAAACAGCCGCTCTCGACCGTGCACCCCTCGAGGTGCACGAGGTGGCCGATGGTGCAGTCGTCGCCCACCACCGTCGGATGATCCTCGGTGTTGTGGATGACGCAGTTGTCCTGGATCGACGTACGGGCGCCGATCACGATGCCGCCACCGTCGCCTCGCAGCACGGCGCCGGGCCACACCGACGAGCCGGCCCCGATCGACACCTTTCCGATCAGCACGGCATCGGGATGGACGAACGCCTCCTCGTGGATCTGCGGCTCCAGCGCCCCGAGGGCATAGATCGGCACGGCGTTCGACGGTAGCGAACTGGGCCGATGTCACCCCAAGGGGGGGCTGGTCGGTGCGCCTGGCCCCAGGTAGCGTTGCCAACCGTGTCCCGCAGGATCGAACTAGAGCTCACGAGCGCGCGCCCTGACGGCACGTGGACGTGGCGCGCCGCTGGGGCACGCGAACCGAAAGGCGTGCTCGACGGTTCCCTCCTGCCGGGAGGGGCCAAGGTCGGTGACGTCCTGCGCGCCGACGCCGACTTCGATCTCGAAGGGATCACCGTCACCGCGGTTCTGCCGCCGAAGGGCGCCCGTAAGGAACCCGAGCGCATCGAGCTACTCGGCGGCACGTCGAGCTTCGAACCGGTGACCCAGACCCTCGTCGCCCGCTCCGACCGTCCTCGCCGCGAGCGCCGCGACGGCGATCGCGATCGTGATCGCGACCGTGAGCGCCGGCCCCGCCCCGACGGCGACCGCTCGACCCGTGGCCCCGGCCGCGAGCGCAGCGGCCGTCCGGCTACCGGCGAGCGCTCGGACCGCGGTCCCCGGCCCGACGCGACGGGAGAGCGCCCCGCCCGCCCGCCTCGCGCCGAGCGTCCGCCCCGGGCACCGCGCCCGCCGCGCCCCGAAGTTCCCGAACTCCCGATGCGGCCCAAGCCCAAGCGGTTGCGCGCCGTGCGAACCCATCGCAACGAAGTGCTGAACGCGCTGCCGCCCGAGCAGCGCCCGGTGGCCGAACAAGTGCTGCGTGGCGGCGTCCCGGCTGTTCGTCAGGCGATCGACGAGCAGAACACGACGCTGCGCGCCGAGGGCAAGCCCGAGGTGCCGCCGTCCGGTGTGATCGCGTTGGCGGAAGAGCTGTTGCCGCGACTGCGCGTGGCGGAATGGCAGGACCGGGCCGAGGGCGCGCTCAACGATCTCGACGAGCTCGATCTTCGCGATCTTCGCTCCGTCGTGGTGGCCGCCGACGATCCCGCCGTCGCTCGTGACGAGTCGACGCGCGACCTGGCGGCGCGCCTCAAGGACGCCCTGGCCAATCGGCAGGACAAGGAGCACCAGGACTGGCTGGCCGACATCGACGCCGCGTTGAGCGTCGGCCGCATCGTGCGCGCGCTCCGCCTGTCGTCCCGGCCCCCGAAGGCTGGCGTCCGCTTCCCGCCCGACCTCGCCGGCCGCCTCGTCCAGGCCACGGCCACCTCACTCACGGCCGATGCGTCCAGCGATCGCTGGGTCGCCGTGCTCGAGGCCCTCGCCTACTCCCCCGTCCACGGCGCCGTCGTGCCGACCGCCGCTCCCGCCGTCGTGTCCGACGAGTTGCGCTCCACCGCCAAGCGGCTCGCCGCTCTCGTGCCGGAGGTCGCGAAGCTGTTCGGCATCGAGCCGCCTGCGCCCGGGACGAGGGCACCGCGCCCGCCGCGCCGGCCCCCGAGCCGCAAGCCCGACAAGGCCCGGGTCCCACCGCCCCCGAAGGACGAGCCGCGGCTCGTGGCGCCGACCGAAACTGCGACTGTCGAACCCGAGCCGGCCGAAACTGCGACTGTCGAAACCGAGCCCCAACCCGAGCCGGCCGAACCGACCGCGGACCAGACCGACCCGACCGACTGACGCCAGTCACATCTCCCTCGGGATCAGCGCCGACGACCGGTCGGCCCGGCCCCGGAACTCACCCGTGAGGACCTCCTCGTCCCACGCCGCCCCGCAGGCTCGGCAACGGCACGAGTCGAGCCGCACCGAGGCGAGGTACAGCCGGTCGACTTCGTGGGAGCAGCAGTAGGGGCATCCGAGCCGCCACGCCGCCTCCGTCACGTTGCCCCCTCGCTCCACCGCAGTTGTGGCGGCACGCTAACCCATGAGGCTGGTGGGCCCCGTGACGGCGCACCTACCATGCGCCGCCATGGCTGACATCGTCGAGTACGAGGCGCGGGGCCGGATCGCCCTGATCACACTCAACCGGCCCGAGGCGCGCAACGCCGTGAACGGCGACGTGGCCAACGCCATGGAGGCCGCCATCGACAAGATGGAGGACGACCCGGAGGTCTGGGTCGGCATCCTGCGCGCCAACACGGAGGGCCAGGAGCGCCCCGTCTTCAGCGCCGGCGCCGACCTCAAGGCCGTCAACGCCGGCAAGGCCGACCTCGAGACCGAACGCGGTGGCTTCGCCGGCTTCGCCTACCGCGATCGGAAGAAGCCGGTCATCGTCGCCGTCGACGGGCTGGCGACGGCCGGCGGCTGCGAGATCGTGCTGGCCGCCGACCTCGTCGTCGCCACCACTCGTTCCTCCTTCGGGCTGGCCGAGGTGAAGCGCAATCTCGTGCCGGGCGCCGGCGGCTTGTTCCGGCTGCCCCGTGCCATCGGCCGTTCGGCCGCCATGGAGGCGATCCTCACCGGCGACCCCATCCCGGCCCAACGCGCCTACGACCTCGGCCTCGTCAACCGGCTCGTCGAGCCGGGCCAGGCCGAAGAAGCCGCCTTCGCCCTGGCCGACCAGATCTGCCAGTCGGCGCCGCTGGCGGTGTGGGAGAGCCGCAAGGTCGTCATCGCCGCCGAGTCGGAGGACGACGAGACGCTCAAGAAGATGACACGGACGGCCATGCGGGCCGTGATCGGTTCTGAGGACCTGAAGGAAGGCCTGACCGCCTTCATCGAGAAGCGGCCGCCCCAGTGGAAGGGTCGTTAGCGGGTCGACAGCACGATGCCGTGCTCGACGAGGAACTCGACGAGCCCGTCCACCACCGGCGGCCACCCGCCGACGTCGCCGACGTCGACCCATGCGGCGTCGCTCGCATCGTCGGCCGCGTGAGCCTCACCGTCGGCGACGCTCACGACGAAGTCGACGATCACGTAGTGGTAGTCGACGCCGATGCGCTCGACCCACCCGATGGCCCGCTCGCACACGCCGTCGAGACCGGTTTCCTCGCGCAACTCGCGCACGACGGCGACGGCCAACGTCTCGCCCCATTCGACGCGGCCCCCAGGCACGCTCCACTTACCGACGGCGGCGCCTCGTCCACGGCGCACGAGGAGCAGGCGCCCGTCACGCACGACGATGGCGCCGACAGATATCTCGGGACGGCGGGTCGTCACGATGGCTCGGCCAGCGACCGATGAACCACGATGGCCCGCGCTGTGAGGCCGAAACGCTCGAAGAAGTTCTTCGTGGCCCGGTCGCCCGGCAACGCCACGGCGTCGATGCCGGTGACGCCCTGGGCCGCGCTCCAGTGGAGCACGAAGTCCATGATGGCCTCGCCCACGCCGACGTCGCGGGCCTCGGGCTCGACGAAGAGCGACTCCACGACGGCCAGGCGCACGCCGTCCTCGACCGTCGAGAGGGCGACCGAGGCGTAGCCCACGGGGACGTCGTCGATCGTTCCCAGCACGACGAGGCGGTCCGGGTCGTCGATCGAGGCCGGGTCGAAGGGCCGCACGTCGCGGGCGAGCAGCAACGGGCCGCCGCGCTGGGCCGAGACGGCCTGGCGGGCCATCGCCTCCAACTCCACGATCGACGCGACGTCAGCCTCCGTGGCCCGCCGCGCCGTCTCCACGACTAGCCCTGCGACTGCAGGTTGGCGATCTTCCCGAGCACGGTCTTGCGACCGCGATGGGCGACCTCGTACCGGCGCACCGTCTCCAGTTCGACCGGCGCCAGGCCCTCGAGCCGGGAGACGACCTGCGACGCGGCGAGCGTCCCGTACGACGGGATGGCGAGATCGGCCTCGGTGATGTCGTCCATGTCGTCGGGCTCGTGGTGCAGCGCCACGACGTTGCCCGCGGTGGCGTCCGGCGTCGAAGTCGACTGCGGCGTCGACGGCGCCTCGGCACGATGCCGCTCCATCGCCTTGGCCGCCTCTTGCTGGCCCTTGCGGACCGCGAACTGACCGATCATGCGGGCGACCTGGATGCGCGCCGCGAGCTGGGCTCGGCCTTCCTCGGCCAGCTTCGGATAGAGCTCCCGGGACTCGCAGAGGAAGCCGAGCGGCGCGAACAGGAACAGGTCGAGGACCTGATCGACCGGATTCTTCTCGTCAGCCATGACTCGGACGCCTCACACGCAGTCGCTGCAGAGCTGCCGCTTGGCGTCGGCCAGCTGGCTCGGATGCTTCACCAGGAAGCACGACTGGCACACGAACTCGCCCGGCCGCTTGGGCAGGATGCGATCGACCGGATCGCCACGGTCGTCGACCTCGACCTCGTCGTCGTCTTCCTCGGCCTCGTCCTCGGCCGCAACGAGCCGGTCCTTCAGGATCGTGTCGAGATCAGCCTCGACGTCGTCCGGGTCGACGAGATCCTCGTCGTCGTCGTCCTCCTCTACGACGGGGCGGCGAACGACGGCCCCCGTTTCAGCGTCGTCCTCCTTTTCCTCCTCGGTCTCCAGGGCGTCGATGTCTTCGTCGTCGTCCCCGAGCTCTTCGAACTCGTCACCCTCTTCGAGCTCGTCCTCGTCGAGCTCGTCGACATCGAGGTCGTCGGGCTCCGCCTCTTCGCCATCGAGTTCCTCTTCGAACTCGACCTCTTCGTCTACGACTTCCTCGTCTGCCATGCCTGGTCCCTTGCGCGTGCGGATCGGGGGGCGCCCGCGCGGGCGGGGATCATAGGACTCTCGGACACCACTCCAACGTGCGGTCGGTGTGACCTGCGTCTCAGCGGCGCCGGCTCAGGCGAAGGCGCTCCGGACGGCGAGGATCTTGCCGGCGTAGACCAGTCCGACCGACGACACGCCGTCGCGCGCGACGGAGCCCGGGCCCTGGTAGTAGGCGGCCAGGGCGCGGCGGAGATCGCCACTGTGGGCGTCGACGAGGTAGCGCAGGAACCGGGCGCTCATGCGGATGTTGTCGCCCGCATCGGCCGGATCCAGCCCCGGCTTGTGCATGAGCACGACGGCGATCCAGCGGGCCGTGTCCGGCTTCAGCTGGCCCACGCCCACGGCGCCCGTGGCCGAGATGGCCATCTGCTTCCAGCCCGACTCGATGTAGGCGGTCGCCATCAGGAGATCGGCGGGGACGCCGGCCTCCTTGGCCGCCGCCTCGAAGTGCGGGAACAGGAGGAGCCGGTCCGGGTTGGCGAGCAGCGGGGCGGGCAGATGAGCTGGAAGGTTGGCGGGGAGCTGCACGCCCGGCACGACGAGTACCTGTCCAGGCAGCAGCACGCTGGAGAGCGTGAGGTGGTTGGCGGCTGCCAGCGCGCTGGCGCGGATGCCGAACCGGTTGGCGACGCCGTAGAAGCTGTCGCCGGCGCGCACCGTGTACCGGACGGGTGCGGGACTGGCCCGCGTCGGTGTGGCCGCGGTGGCGCCGATGTCGACGGCCAGCGAGCCGACGCCGATGCCGACACCCACCACGATGCCGACGATCCTCCCCCACGTGCGCAGGCACGGCACGGCTCACCTTCCCGCCCCGCACCGCCCGGTCCGCGCCGGCGGGAACTGTAGACCGGCGGCTCAGGATCAGCGAAGGCGGAGCGTCAGATCTCGACGCGGCGGCGTTCGGCGCGCCGTTCGGCCGCGAGCCGCTCCAGCTCGGGCTCGGCGTCGGTGAGGTGGACCATGGCGTCGGCGACAGCGCGGTGGCCGGCCTGCTCGGCGATGAGCCGGTGCATCTCGAGGCACACCCGCCGGTAGGCGGGATGACCCTGGGGCGTGGTGCGCAACTCGAGGAGGTGCACCGCCTCGCGGGCGTTGAACTGCATGACGAACCGGATCCGGTAGGCCATGGCGACGGCGTACGACGCCTGCTGGGGGAAGTCGGGTTCGAGCGTGTGGAACAGCGACGCCGACCGGGCCATCGCATTGTCGAACGCTTCGGCCAGACCGGCGGCGTCAACGAGGTCGGGACGGACGTAGCCGTGGCGGGGCGTGAGTCGCTGCCATTCGACGGTGAGGAGACGATGGCGTTGCAGGTCGCGGAACGCGCCGTAGTCGGCCAGCACGTCGAAGCGGTACCCGATGCGCTCGAACCCCCGACCCGGCTTGTGCCGGCGGTTGGCGCGCTCGCCCACGTAGGCCCGCAGAAGCGCAACCCGGTCGTCGTGGGACAGCTGTTTGACCCGGTCGAGCAGCTGCTGCTCGGGCAAGTCGGTGACGGCGTAGGCGGCCGCCGCCAGCAGCTTGTCCTCGCCGTCGGGATCCCAGTCGACCAGCGTCACCGACGGGGCATCGGCGGGCACCTCGTGGCCGAACAGGCGCTCGGCCACGGCGCTGGTTTCGGTGCGGGTGGAAACGAGGTACTCGGCCCAGGCGCCCCCTCGATCCGGCAGGTCGACGCGGCGGAGGAAGCTCGGGATCACCTTGCGCAGCTCGTGCAGCACCAGCTGGCCGTAGGCCTGGGCCTCGGGCAGTGGGTGCGACCGCAGGCGCAGGACGAGCTGCTCGAAGGCCTGGCCCGAACCGTAGATGCCGACGTTCGACACCGCCGCCGCCGGTAACACGCCTCGCGCCGCGTCCAGCGCCTTGGCCCGGGTGGCCTGGCGGTACACGAAGTCCGAGTCGCTCGGGTCCTTGGCCACCGTGGCCCGGACGTGGTCGGTGAGCGACGCCACCAGCTCGGCGTAGGTGTCGAAGAGCCGGTCCATGTCGCCGACGTATCTCGTGCCGAGACCCGACGTGAGGACGTGCGGGTCGCGGTGATAGCGGTACCGGCCTCCGACGCGGCTGTCGTAGGCGATGTAGCGAGTGCTCTGCTCGAGGTAGCTCGCCAGGCGCCCCCACTCGAGGATCTTGGTCAACAGGTTCGACGCCTGCTCGCAGGCGAGGTGAACGCCGCCGAGCTGCGCCACGGAGTCGTCGCCGTATTCTACGAACACACGTTCGTAGAGTTCCTCGGCTCGGCGGAGGCCCACAGTGGCGTCGATCGACGCGTCACCCGTGACGTCGAGGTCGCCGACGAACTCGTCGAGGAACAGGCGCCGGAGGTTCTTGGGCGACCGCGAGTAGCGGGCGAACAGCGCTCCCTTCACCACCTCGGGCAGGTTCACGAGGGCGAACACCGGACCATCGAGGTTGGTGAAGTACCGCCGCAGGACCTCTGCTTCCTCGTCCGTGAACGTCTCGGGCACGTAGACCGTCATAGAAAGCAGGGGCACTCTACGGCCGGCGGCGCAGGGCGCCGTGGACCATCACTGGACTGGTGTTTCGCTCCCGGGGCCCGCCGCGAACTCGTCGCGAGCGGCCGCCAGCAGGACGGCGTCGGCCCAGAGATCGACCACCGTCATGGCCAGCGCCTTGGCCCCGTCGATGACGGCCCGATCGCCTTCGTCCCCACCGGCGTAGCGCGCGAACTCGGGCGTGTGGATCCCGATGCCGGGCGGCGCCACCTGCAGCATCGGGTGGATGGAGGGCACGAGGTAGCTGACGTTCCCCATGTCGGTGGACCCGACCACCTTGTGGTCGTCGTCGGGCGGACCGATGGAACGCCCGAGGGCGGCGGCGTTGGCCGCGAAGGCGTACTGCATGACG
>DASXAI010000490.1:0-4851 GCA_036406775.1 Acidimicrobiales bacterium | reverse complement strand
GCCCTGGGGTGATGGCCGGCCCGGTTGGCACACCGAGTGCGTCGTGATGTCGCTGGGCCTGCTGGGCGAAGGGTTCGATCTGCACACCGGCGGCCTCGACCTGAAGTTCCCGCACCACGAGAACGAGCGGGCCCAAGCCGTCGCTCTCGGCCGGCGGTTCGCCAACCACTGGATGCACCACGCCTTCGTCACCGACGCCAGTGGCGAGAAGATGTCGAAGAGCTTGGGCAACTACGACGGGCTCCTCGACCTGATCGAACAAGTCGACCCGCGGGCCTACCGCATGGTGCTGCTCCAGGCGCACTACCGGTCGCCGGTCTACGTCGGCAAGGACCGGCTCGAGGCGGCGGCCCGGTCGCTGGGCCGGCTCGACGGCTTGGCCCGGCGGTCGGCGGTCTGGCCCGACGCCGAACCCGATTCCGCCACGCTCGACGCCTTCATCGCGCGCATGGACGACGACCTCGACACGCCGGGCGCGATGGCGGTGGTGTTCGACGCCGTCACGCGCGCCAACGCCGCTGCCGACGCCGGGGACGAGGAGGCGGCCGCTCGTCTGGCCGCGGCCGTCCTCTCCGCCGCCCGGGCCGTTGGCCTGGAAGTGCGCGGCGACGACGACGTGCCGGACCTGGTGGCGGCTCAGGTGACTGCGCTCGACGCCGCCCGCACCGAACGCGACTACGCCACCGCCGACGCCATCCGGGCCGCCCTGCAGAGCGAGGGCTGGGTCGTCGAGACGACGGCATCGGGCACGACGGTCCGGCGGGCCTGACACCCGTCGATGGCTCGTCGTCAGCATCGACGCGCCGAGCGCCGTCCGCTGCCGCCGGGCTTCGCCACCATCTGGTCGACGGTCGCTCTCGATCTCGTCGGCTTCGGGATCATCCTGCCGATCCTCGCCATCTACGGCGAACGGCTCGGAGCCAGTCCCACCACGCTCGGCTTCGTCGTGGCGTCCTACTCGCTGGCCCAGTTCGTGTTCTCGCCGCTGCTCGGGCGCTTGTCCGACCGCATCGGCCGGCGGCCCGTCATCCTGCTGTCGCTGTTCGGCACCGCCGTCGGGAGCGTCCTCACCGGCGTCGCCACCAGCGTGTGGCTCCTGTTCCTCGGCCGGATCGTCGACGGCGCGTCGGGCGCGAGCGTGTCGGTGGCCCAGGGCGCCGTCACCGACGTGGCGCCGCCGGCGGAACGGCCGCGGTTGCTCGGCCTGTTGGGCGCGGCGTTCGGGGTCGGGTTCGTGCTCGGTCCGGCCCTTGGCGGCCTGGCGGCTCTGTGGGGACCGCGTGTGCCGTTCTTCGTGGCCGCCGTCATCGCCTTCGTCAACGGGGTCGTGGCGTGGAAGCGGCTGCCCGAGACGCATCGGCCCGGGACGGCGCCGCTGGCGCCGCCGCCTCCGGTGTCACCGGTCGAGCATGCGGAACGGCGGCGTGACCTCACCCGACTGGCACTCGTCGCCTTCATGGCCACCGCCGCCTTCAGCGCCTTCGAGGCCACGTTCTCGCTGCTGGGCGAGCGCCGCTTCGACCTCACCGAAAGCTCGGTGTTCGCCGTGTTCATCGGCATCGGGCTCCTGTTGGTCGCCGTGCAGGGCGGGCTGGTGCGGCCGTTCAACGCCCGCTTCGGCCCGGCGGGCACTGTCCGCCTGGCCCTCACGATCAACGCCATCGGACTGCTGTTGCTGGCCGCCTCGATGACGTGGCTCCTATTGGTCCCGGCCCTCGTGCTGCTGGTGCTCGGCCAGGGCCTGGTCACACCCACGTTGGCGGCGCTGGTGGCCAACCGGGCCGACGAGGGGCGGCGGGGCGGGGCCCTCGGCTTCCAGCAGTCGGCCGGGGCCCTGGCCCGGATCGTGGGGCCCGCGCTGGGCGGCGCTCTGTTCGAACACGTCGGCACCGCCGCGCCCTACATCGTGGGCGCCGGGATGATCGGCGTCGCGTTGTTGTTGCTCGGAACCCGCGTGGCGAGTCCCGGTTACCGCGTGGTAACTTATAGGCATGGCTGATTTCTCGCTGGAGCTTTCCGAGGACACCCAGCAGGTCAAGAAGTGGATCCACGACTTCGCCGAGGATGTCATCCGGCCGGTCGCCCACGAGTGGGACGAGCGGGAGGAATTCCCCTGGCCGGTCGTGAAAGAGGCGGCGCAGATCGGCCTGTACGGGTTCGACTTCATGGCGCAGTCGTTCGCCGAGCCGACCGGGCTCATGCTGCCGGTGGCCGCCGAGGAGCTGTTCTGGGGCGACGCCGGCATCGGCCTCGCCATCTTCGGGTCGGGCCTGGCCGCCGCCGGCATCTCGGGGAACGGGACGCCCGAGCAGGTCATGGAGTGGGTGCCGCAGTGCTATGGCACGTCCGACGACGTGAAGCTGGGCGCGTTCTGCGTGTCCGAGCCCGACGCCGGATCCGATGTTTCCTCGCTTCGTACCCGGGCCGTGTACGACGAGGCCCGCGACGAGTGGGTGCTCAACGGCACCAAGGCGTGGATCACCAACGGCGGCATCGCCGACGTCCACGTGGTGGTGGCGGCGGTCGACCCCGCCCTCAAGGGTCGTGGTCAGGCGAGTTTCGTCGTGCCGCCGGGGACCAAGGGGCTGTCGCAAGGACAGAAGTACGCCAAGCACGGCATCCGCGCCTCCCACACGGCCGAGGTGATTCTCGACGACGTGCGGGTGCCCGGTCGATGCCTGTTGGGCGGCCGCGAGCGGCTCGACGCCAAGCTGGCCAAGGCCCGGGAGGCAGGCCACTCGGGCCAGAAGCAGCCGGCCATGGCCACCTTCGAGGCCACTCGCCCCGTCGTGGGTGCGCAGGCGCTGGGGATCGCCCGGGCCGCGTACGAGTTCGCGCTCGACTACGCCCGCGACCGCCAGGCGTTCGGCAAGCCGATCATCATGAACCAGGGCATCGCCTTCAAGCTGGCCGACATGCGCATGGAGATCGACGCGGCGCGGCTCCTCGTGTGGCGGGCGGCGTGGATGGCCCGCAACCGCGTGCCGTTCACCGCCGGCGAGGGCTCCATGTCGAAGCTCAAGGGCGGCGAGGTCGCCGTCTGGGTCACCGAGCAGGCCATCCAGATCCTCGGCGGGTACGGGTACACCCGTGAGTACCCGGTCGAGCGCTGGCACCGCGACGCGAAGATCTACACGATCTTCGAAGGCACGTCGGAGATCCAGCGGCTCGTGATCGCGAGGGCCATCTCCGGCCTGCGTGTGGAGTAGTTCGCCGGCTTTCGTGGCCGCCGTTGGCCGCCACCCGACCCAACTCTCCCATGGTCCGCGGCGGCTCCGAATCGCGTCACCACAGCCACCCACCGATCCCGCGGCCGATGCAATGCTCAGATCAGGAACGGCGCGACGATGCCTCGCAGCTGTTCCGAGCGTTGCATGACCTCCGTGTGCCTCGTGCCGGGCAGGACGGCGAGGCGGCAGTCGGGAAAGAGGTCGAGCATCTCGGCCGCGTGGTCGAGGCGGACGAAGTCGCGGTCGCCGATGACAAGGAGCGTCGGCGCCGCGACCGATCGGACCTCGTCGTCGGTCCAGCCCGACCAGTCATGGACGACCGGCTGCAGCCGCTCGAGGAAGGGCAGGAAGTCGTCGGGGGCCGGAGCCACGGCCTCGTAGGCAGCCTGCCACGTCGCGAACTCCTGCTCCGTCGGGAGGCGGGGATCATCCTGCTCCGGCGCGGTGATCTCCGGGTGGTAGCCGTCGGGGCGGATGTGGACGGCGGCGAGCACGAGCCGACCGACCCTCTCGGGATGGCGGACGGCGACGCCTGTCGCCGTCAGAGCACCGAGGCTGAAGCCCCACAGGTCGGCGCGCTCGATTCCCAGCCGATCGAGCAGCTCGGCGACGTCGTCGGCGAAGCGGTTGATCGACATCGGGCGGCCGGTGTCGGGCGTGTGGCCGTGGCCCTGCAGCTCGAGACCGATCACCCGCCGTCCGACCTGCAGCCACGCCAGCACGTCGCCGAAGCTGCTCTCGAACGTGAGGATGCCACCGTGGAGGGCGACGAGCGGGGGTCCGGCCGGGTCGCCGTGGTCCTCGTACCAGATGGGGACACCGTCGATCTCCTCGTAGGCCATGCCCCTCAGACGGCTCCAGAGGAAGAGACTCATCGACCGTTCGCCGATCGTCGTC
Source organism: Acidimicrobiales bacterium (assembly GCA_036406775.1). Classification (GTDB taxonomy): domain Bacteria; phylum Actinomycetota; class Acidimicrobiia; order Acidimicrobiales; family Ilumatobacteraceae; genus DASXAI01. The sequence goes on along the minus strand of DASXAI010000490.1, from coordinate 724 downwards.
GAGGACCGAGAGCACTGGAGCCCGGGCCCTCCCCGTCGGGCCCGCTACACGGCGCAGGTCCGGAGTGCGGTCATCACAGCTCCGGCTACTTCTTTGGGGTGGGAGATCATGACGACGTGTGACGCTCCTTCGATCTCGGTCACTGTCGCGCCCATACGGTCGTAGCTGAAGCGGTGGACGCCGGGGTCGATGCACCGGTCGGCGGTCGGAAGCACGGCCCAGACCGGACGGTTGCGCCACGCCGGGGTCGGGGCGGGCTCTGTGAGGGCAACACCGGCGAGGGGGCGTTGGGAGATCGCGAAGAACGCGGCGTCATCGGCGGGGATGTCGGCGCAGAATGACGCGTGAAAGCCCTCAGGCGCGAGCGTGAACTCGCTGGCGCCATCGGGCAGCTTGTGTTCCACGATGTAGGGGATGATGCCCGGCGCGGGGAACTTGGACTGGAGGTCGGTCAGGTTCTCGCCCTCGTCGGGAGCGAAACCGGAGATGTAGACGAGGCCGACAACGTTGTCAGCCGTGCCGGCCGCGGTGATGACGGATCCGCCGTAGGAATGACCCACCAGCAGCACCGGCCCGTCGATCCCATCGAGCACCGCCTTGGTGTAGTCACCGTCACCGCCGCTCAACCCGCGCAGCGGGTTCGGCGGAGCGACGACCGTCACGTCTTCGCCGACGAGTTGGTCATAGAGACGGCGAAAGCTGGATGCATCGGCGAACGCGCCGT
>DASXAI010000489.1:0-3016 GCA_036406775.1 Acidimicrobiales bacterium | reverse complement strand
CGTCGACTCGCACGATGTCTGACCCGGAGCGGGCACGTCGACCGCGTACTCGCGGAAGTCAGGGAGGCGGAGGTCCTGCAGCAGCACGCCGCCGTTGGCGTGGGGGTTGGCGCTCATGCGGCGCGTGCCGGTGGGTGCGTTGGCGAGCACGTCGGGACGCGGCCGGCCGCCGTAGTCGAACAGCTCCTCGGGGCGATAGCTGCGCATCCACGCCTCGAACTGCCGGAGGTGGTCGGGGTTGGTGCGCAGGCCGTCCAACGGCACCTGGTGGGCCCGCCACGTGCCCTCGACCTGCTTGCCGTCGACCACCTTCGGCCCGGTCCAGCCCTTGGGCGTGCGGAGCACGATCATCGGCCAGCGGGGCCGCGCCCCCACGCCGTTGGCGCGCGCGTCGTGCTGGATGGCGGCGATGGCGTCGAAGGTCTCGTCGAAGGCTCGCGCCAGCTGGCGATGGACGTCGGCCGGCTCGTCGCCCGCGACGATCCATACCTGGTGGCCGTAGCCCTCGAGCAGCTTGACCAGTTCCTCCTCGGGGATCCGGGCCAGCACCGTGGGGTTGGCGATCTTGTACCCGTTGAGGTGCAGGATCGGGAGCACAGCCCCGTCCCGCACCGGATCGACGAACTTGTTGGAGTGCCAGCTGCCGGCCAGCGGGCCGGTCTCGGCCTCGCCGTCGCCGATCACGCACGCCACCACCAGGTTGGGGTTGTCGAAGGCGGCGCCGTAGGCGTGCGAGAGGGAGTAGCCGAGCTCGCCGCCCTCGTGGATCGAGCCGGGGACCTCGGGCGCCACGTGGCTCGGGATGCCGCCCGGGAAGGAGAACTGGCGGAACAGATGGCGCATGCCGTCCTCGTCGAGCGACACGTCGGTGTACAGCTCGCTCCACGTGCCCTCCAGCCACGCGTTCGCCACTGCCGCCGGGCCACCGTGGCCGGGGCCGAACACGTAGATGACGTCGGCATCACGGGCGCGGATCACCCGGTTCAGGTGGGCGTAGAGGAGGTTCAGTCCGGGCGACGTCCCCCAGTGGCCGAGCAGCCGGGGCTTGATGTGCTCGGGCTCGAGCGGTTTGCGCAACAGCGGGTTGTCGAGCAGATAGATCTGCCCGACGGCGAGATAGTTCGCCGCTCGCCACCAACGGTCGACGAGCTCCAGTTCGGCGTCAGGAACGGCGGACGGCGGCACGGAGGGCTCCCTTCTGACGTTTGCCCATTCGATACCCGCACGCCGTCCACCGTCCACCAACGGCAGATGAACGCCCGGTCAGCGCTTCTTGGCCTTGCCGCCCTTGAAGAGCTCGCGCCAGTCGTCGGCCTCGACCTCGATGTCGTACCGCTTCGCGGCGGCCTTGATCCGCCGCCACGCCTTGTCGCGTTCGGCGTCGGACACGCCCTCGACCTGGTCGAAACGGGCGATGGCGTTGCGGACATGCCGGGCGTCGGTCAGCGGTTCCTTGCGTTCCTGGGGGAACGCGAACCGGCCGTCGTCCAACCGGTTCTCCTGGGCTGTGCTGAGGCCTTGGCGCGAACGCGGGACCGACTTGCCGTGGGCCCGCGCCGACTGCGCCCGCCGCGCCTTCACGAGGTTCCGGCGAGCAGCTTCCTTCTGGCGTTCGGTGGCCATGTGGCATCACCTCCGCCTTCACGCGTACCCCGCGGCGCCGCTACGCAGCCGATCCCCACCGGCGATGTGACGGAAATGCACGCCACAGGTGCAAAACCGTCACCTCGGCGCTGAGGGGAAAGGAAGGGCGGTCATTCGCCGACGTCGTCGGTGCGCACCACCGAGTCGTCGCCGCCGAAGTCGTTGGCGACGTACTCGTCCGCGTCCCACGCGTTGACCCACCGCTCGCCATCGATCACGTAGCGGAAGCGGTACTGCCGCCCGAGCTCGAGCTGGATGGTGCGCCGGAATGCACCGTCGTCGCCGCGCTCCATGGGGTCGGCGTCGACCGACCAATCGTTGAAGTCGCCGACCACGGCGGCCGAGTCGGCCACGACGGCCGGCGTCAGCTCGAACGTGACTTCGACGGTCCCGAGCCGCTCCCCCAACACCTTCTTCAACATCGCTCGCTCCGTTTCACGCTGTCCAGCAACTCGCCCACGTCGTGGTACACCGCGTCAGCGCCCGCCGTGCGGAGCTCGGCGGCGGCGAAGCCACCCGTCTCCACCGCGACCATCCGGATCCCGGCGCGCCCCGCCGCCTCCACGTCCCACACACTGTCGCCGACGACGACAGCGTCGTCAGGCCCGAGGCCGGCGCGCTCGAGCGCACATTCGAACACGTCGGCGTGCGGCTTGGTGCGGTCGACGTCATCACCGTTCGTCGTGTGGCTGATGGCCGAACCGACGTCGAGCAGCGCCACCATGGCCTCGAGCTCGTCCTTCGGCGACGACGTGGCCAGCACCACCTGGGCACCCTGCCTCGCCAACGCCGTCAGCAGCCGGCGTGCGCCCGGGAAGACGCGGGCCTCGGGCATCAGCTCCCGGTAGCGGCCGGGCCGCGCCGCGAGGACGGCGTCGTTGCTGTGCCCGAGGAGGTGGGGCACGAGCTGGTCGCCGCCCATGCCGACGAGCCGGTGGATGGCGTTCATCGGTGCCCACTCGCCCGCGTCGGCCAGCGCCCGCGACCACGCCAGCGTGTGCAGGTAGTTGGTGTCGACCAGCGTGCCGTCCACGTCGAACAGGACGGCGACGCCCGCGGAGCCGCGCTCAGGCCAGCGCCGGCCGGACATGCTCGTCCCAGAAAGAGAAGAACCCGGCGACGTGCGATCGCGGCCCGTGGATCCCGGACATCAGCTTCAAGCCGAACGTCGTCACACGAGATCTGTACCCACAGTGGTGGGCCACAGTCAGCGCGGCGTGTGCGGAAGCCGCCGCCAGGGCAAGGAAGGGGCATGAGGCTCCTCGACCGTGCCATTGCCGCCATCAACAGCACCGACGCCCTCGACGGCGTCACCGCCAAGGTGTCGGCGGCGGTGTCCCAAGTGACCCATCGTCATCCGGTGTCGACGGTG
>DASXAI010000488.1:0-3273 GCA_036406775.1 Acidimicrobiales bacterium | reverse complement strand
AGGTGCGCGAGACATCGACGGCGACATCCGTCGACTACGTGAACCTCGTGACGGTGCGGGGCGGTGGCCACGCGCTGTCGGGCACCCTGGCCGGCCGCCGCGGTGAGCCCCGAATCGTGAACGTCGACGACCACACCACGGACGTGCCGCCGGCCGCCCACATGCTCGTGGTCCGCAACGACGACCGTCCGGGCATGATCGGCCTCGTCGGCACGGTGCTGGGCGACGCCGGCGTCAACATCGCCGACATGGACGTCGGGCGCAGCGCGGCGCCCGGCTCGGCCATCATGGTCCTCGCCACCACCGAGCCGGCCCCGGGCCAGGTGATCGAGCGCCTGCGGGCCGCTGCCGGCATCGTCTCGGTGCACGTCCTCCGCGGCGAATAGGGTCCGGGCCATGCGAGTGGTGGTCGATTACGACGTGTGCGCCAGCACCGGGTCGTGCATGCAGGTCTGTCCCGAGGTGTTCGAGGTCCGCAGCGACGGCTACCTCTACGTGCTCCAGGAGGAACCGCCCGAGGACCTGCGGGCCAAGGTGCAGGAGGCGGCCGAGCTCTGCCCGACGGGAGCCATCACGGTCGAGGACTGAGCCGGAACTTGGACGCCTGAGCGCCCGGAGGCGCGTCCACACGTCCAACTTCCGCCAAATCGGCGTGAGTGAGCACTCACTCACGGCGTAGACTGGCCGGCGTGCTGACGTCCACCCGCCGGGCCCCTGCGATGCCGCCGGAGGAGCGGCGGGCGGCCATCGTGGCGGCCACGATCCCGCTGCTGGCGGTGATGGGTACCACCGTGACCACCAAGCAGATCGCCGACGCCGCCGGGGTGGCCGAGGGGACGATCTTCCGGGTCTTCGCCGACAAGGAGGCGGTGATCGACGCCGCGGTGGCGGCGGCCCTCGACACGGCACCGACGGAGCGGGCGCTGGCCGCCATCGGCCGGGACATCCCGTTCGAGGCCCGCCTCGAGTCAGCGGTGCAGATCCTGCAGAACCGCATCACCGAGATCTGGCAGTTGCTGTCGATGCTGGGCCGCACGGCGCCGGCGGGCCAGCGCACCCGGCAGCAGGATCTGGTCGAGCTCGTCGCGCTGTTCGAGGACGAGCGTGCGCACCTGCGCCGCGACCCGGAGTTGTCGGCGCGCCTCCTACGCGGTCTCGTGCTCGCCGCCAGCCATCCCGCCCTCATCGTGGGCGACCCGCTCCCGCCCGCCGTCATCGTGAGCACCTTCCTCGACGGCATCCGCCGTCCCGACCCCCCCACCGCCTGAACCGATGCTCCTTCGCCTCCTGCGCAACTTCCTCCGCCGCTACCGCTGGGTCCTCGTGGCCGTCTGCGTCTTTCAGTTCCTGCAGACGTTGTGCACGCTGTACCTGCCCACGCTGAACGCCAACATCATCAACAAGGGCATCCTCACCGGTGACAACGCCTACATCTGGCGCACCGGTCTCCTCATGCTCGGCATCACGGTCGTGCAGATCGTGTTCGCCATCACCGCCGTCTACTACGGCTCGCGGGCGTCGATGGGCTTCGGCCGCGACGTCCGCAGCGGCCTGTTCCACACCGTCACGAGCTTCTCCACCAAAGAGGTCAACGCGTTCGGCGCACCGTCGCTCATCACCCGCATCACCAACGACGTCCAGCAGGTGCAGATGCTCGTGTTCCTGACGTGCACGCTGTTGATCGCGGCGCCGTTCACCGCCATCGGCGGCATCGTGCTGGCGGTCCGAGAGGACGGCGGCCTGTCGCTCTTGTTGGTCGTCAGCATCCCGGTGCTGCTCATCTGCGTCGGCTCCGTGATCTCGCGGATGGTGCCGCAGTACCGGCTCATGCAGGACCGCATCGACAGCGTCAACCAGGTGCTGCGCGAACAGATCACCGGCGTGCGGGTGGTGCGGGCCTTCGTGCGCGAGCCGGAGGAGACCAAGCGCTTCGACGGCGCCAATGTGCCGCTCACCGAGACGTCCCTGCGGGCTGGCCACCTGATGGCCTTCATGTTCCCGACCGTCACCATCGTGCTGAACCTGTCGAGCGTCGCTGCCATCTGGATCGGCTCCAGCCGCATCGCCGCCGGTGACCTCTCGATCGGCGCGCTGGTCGCCTTCCTCAGCTACCTCATCCAGATCCTGATGGCCGTGATGATGGCGACCTTCATGGCCGTGCTCGTGCCCCGGGCATCGGTGTGCGCCGAGCGCATCCAGGAAGTGCTCGACACCGAGCCGTCGGTCCGCGCCGCGGCCACGCCGGTCACGACGGTCAACCAGCGCAGCGGGGTCGAACTGCGCGACGTGGTGTTCGCCTATCCCGGCGCCGAGGAGCCGGTGCTGGCCGACATCACTCTGCATTCACGACCCGGGCAGACGACCGCCATCGTGGGCGGTACTGGTGCCGGCAAGACCACGCTGGTCAATCTCATCCTGCGGCTGTTCGACGTCACGGGCGGGGCCGTGCTCGTCGACGGCATCGACGTGCGCGACCTCCAACCCGAGCTCCTGTGGAGCCGGATCGGCCTCGTGCCGCAGAAGCCGTACCTCTTCTCCGGCACGGTGGCGAGCAACCTCCGCTACGGCAAGCCCGACGCCACCGAGGAGGAGATGTGGGCCGCCCTCGAGATCGCCCAGGCCCGCGACTACGTGGCCGCCATGCCGGGCGGGCTGGAGGGCCGCATCGCCCAGGGTGGCACCAACGTCTCGGGCGGCCAGCGCCAGCGCCTCGCCATCGCCCGGGCCGTGATCCGCCGGCCGGAGATCTACCTGTTCGACGACTCGTTCTCGGCCCTCGACCTCGCCACCGACGCCCGCCTGCGGGCCGCCCTGGCCCCCCACACGGCCGACGCCACCGTGCTGGTCGTCGCCCAGCGCATCTCCACCGTCGTCTCGGCCGACCAGATCCTCGTGCTCGACGACGGCCGGCCCATCGGTCTCGGCACCCATCACGAGTTGCTGGCGACGTGTCCCACCTACGCCGAGATCGTCGCCTCCCAGACGCGCGGCCAGGACGCGGCATGAGCACCTCCGAGAAGACCGAGCCCACGCTCGACGACGACGACGATCGTGTCCGCCCGCCGGCGTCGGAACTGCGGGGCGGCTTCGGCGGTGGGCGGTGGAGCTCGGCCGGCATGCCCCTCGAGAAGTCGATGAACTTCGGCGCGTCGACAGCCCGGCTGTTCCGGCGCATGGGCGCGGAGCGCGTCCGGATACTCCTCGTCGTGGGCCTCGCCCTCGTGAGCGTGACGATGGTGGTGCTCGGGCCGAAGATTCTCGGTCACGCCACCG
>DASXAI010000487.1:0-5681 GCA_036406775.1 Acidimicrobiales bacterium | reverse complement strand
GTCGGCAGCAGCGCCGCCAGCAGCAGCGGCGTCACGATGGCGGCGCGCGCCGCCCGGCGCCAACCCGTGCCGTTGGGGTCGCGACGGGCGGCCGCCACCCGCCACGATGCCAGCACCGTCACCCGCCGAGCTTGTCACGCCGAGAACTTGAACCCCTGACCGCCCCGACAGGCGTTCTCCGGTTCAACTTCCGCTATCCGAGGTCTTGCGGGACCTGGCAGGCGGGCATGTCGTTGGCGACCGAGAAGTCGTCCATGCCGAGGCTGATCGGCTTGCCACCGACGGCAGTCTCGGCGAACGGCGGGTCCTCGCCGGCGGCCCAGCGGGCGAGGTGGCGGCGGCGGTCCTGGATGTACGTGTCGTAGTCGGCGAGCCACCGGTCGACGGCGTCGCGGGTGGCCGGGTCGTTCGACGGCGCGGCCCGGAGGTCGGCCACCATCTGGGTCAGGAGGTCGGTGGCCTCCTGACCGACGGCGGCGCGCTGGCGCATGGCCTCCGACTTGGGCTTGATCTTGGCGAAGGTGGCGGCGGGCGGCAGGTCGTCGATCCGGTCGGTGTAGCTCTTGCAGATGGCCTGGGCCTGCTTCGCCCACGCCCGGTCGGGCAGGCGGTTCGGGTTGGTGGTGTCCGCGTAGAAGAAGATGTAGATCCACATCGCCCCGAACACGACGACGAGGAACCCGATCAGCAGCAACGCCGGCCGGAACCGCCGGGTCGGCGGCGGCGCGACAGGGGTCGTCACGTCGTCTTGGCCTCGACCGGACGCCAGAAGATGGCCAGGGTGGCGGCGGCGCCCCCCAGTCCCAGCACGCCCGAGACGATGGCGCCCCACCAGCCGTCGACGTCGAGGCCGATGGCGTAGTCGATCGACCACTCGCCGGCGCCGATGGTGCCGACGGAGAAGGCGGCCAGGGCGATGATGGCGACGTACTCCCAGCCCTGCCCGGGCCGGAAGACGAAGAAGCCGTTGTGGCGGTGGGCGGTGATACCGGCCACGACCATGACGCCGATGACGATGGCGGCGGCCACGGGCGTCAGCAGCCCGAGCACGAGCAAGGCGCCGCCGGTCAGCTCGCTGAAGGCGGCGAGGCGGCCGTGGAACCAGCCCGGCTTCAGGCCCATGCTGGCGAACCAGTTGCCGGCGTTGTCGAGTCCGCCCTTGACCTTGTTGGCACCGTGCGCCATGAGCATCAGACCGAGCGACGCCCGCAAGACGAGCAGGCCGAAATCGACGTGGTGCATGGCGATCCAGGTAACCACGAAATACGGAGGATTACCTAGACGGTCGGCGCAACGGGCCTGGTAGAACGGTGCCCATGGCGACCGCTCCCGCTTCTGTCGACGCGCCTTCGGGCACGTTGAAGCGCGGCGGGCGGATGCTGCGCGCCGAGTTGGCGATGCACCGCGGCACCTTCGCCATCGGCATCGCTGGTGCGGCCCTGTTCGCGCTCGCGACCGTGGGCTCGGCCCTCGCCGTGAGGTGGGTCACCGACAACGTGATCCTGCCCCGCTTCGACGAGGGCCAGGTGGCCGTGGGCACGGTGGTGGCCGGCGCGGCGCTGATCATCGTCGTCGGCGTGGCCAAGGCGATCGGCGTGGTGTTCCGCCGGAGCTTCGCCGCCCGCGGCCAGTGGCAGGTGAAGGGCACGCTGCAGGAGCAGGTCATCGACCACTACCAGGCCCAGCCCCTGGCGTGGCACAGCGAGCACACCACGGGTGAGCTGGTGGCCCACGCCGGCGTCGACGCCGACGCCGCCACCGACGTGCTGGCGCCGCTGCCCTACTCCACCGCCGTCGTGCTGCTGATCGTCACCTCGTCGGCGTGGCTGCTGGCCACCGACCCCGTCCTCGGCGGCATCGCCGTGCTGTTGTTCCCGATCCTCGTCGGCATCAACGTCTTGTACCAGCGTCGCGTCGACCCGCCCGCCACCGCGGCCCAGGACCGCATCGGCGAGGTGACGGCCATCGTCCACGAGAGCTTCGACGGCGTCATGGTGGTGAAGGCGCTCGGGGCCGAGGCCCACCAGGCCCGCCGGCTCGCCGGCAAGGCGGCCGAGCTGCGCGACGCCAAGGTCATCGTCGCCACCATGCGGGCCACGTTCGAGTCGCTGCTCGACGCCGTGCCGAACATCGCCAACGTGATCCTCGTCGTGGTGGGCGCCTACCGCGTGCAGGCGGGCGCGCTCACGGTGGGCGACATCACCGCCATCGTCTACCTCTTCACGCTGCTCGTGTGGCCCCTGCGGCTCATCGGCTTCATGCTGGCCGACCTCCCGCACTCGCTCGCCGGCTGGACCCGCATCCAGGGCGTGCTGTCCGATCCCGTGCCGTCTTCCTCGACGGCGGCCATCGCGGCGGCGGCGCCGAATGTCGGCATCGAGCTGCGCGGCGTGTCGTACTCGTACGAACCGGGCCGGGCCGTGCTCGACGGCGTCGACCTCACCATCGCGTCGGGGCGGACGGTCGCGGTGGTCGGTGCCACCGGTGCCGGCAAGACCACGCTCCTCGAGCTGATGGCTGGGCTCATCACGCCGTCGCACGGCTCCGTCGCCATGGAGGCGGGCGGGCGCACCATGGTGTTCCAGGAGCCGTTCCTCTTCGCCGAGTCGATCCGCGCCAACGTCGATCTCGGCGCCGGCGTGTCCGATGCCGACATCCGCCGCGCCCTCGTGGCGGCCCAGGCCCACGAGTTCGTCGACGCCCTGCCGACCGGGATGGACACGGTCGTGGGCGAGCGCGGCGTCACGCTGTCGGGCGGGCAGCGCCAGCGGATCGCGCTGGCCCGGGCTCTCGTACGCCGGCCCAAAGTGCTGTTGCTCGACGACGCCACGTCCAGCCTCGACCCCACCACCGAGGCCCTCATCCTGATCGGTCTGGGCGAGGAGCTGGCCGGCGTCACCACCATCATCGTTGCGAGCCGGCCGTCGACGATCGCCCTCGCTGACGAGGTCGTGTTCCTCGCCAACGGCCGGGTTGTCGCCCACGGCCGCCACGCCGATTTGTTCGCCGAGATCCCCGCCTACCGCCGTCTGGCCGAGGCCTACGACCGCGATCGAGGGGCGGCATGAGCGCTCGCATCGACCGCGACTGGGGCGCGGTGGAGACGCTGCGGCGCGGCTGGCGCGCCAGCCCCGAGCTCCGTCAGGGCGCCGGGCTCACCCTCGTGCTGGCCATGATCGGCGCCGGCGGGCGCCTCGTCGTGCCGATCCTCATCCAGCAGGCGATCGACAAGGGCGTCACGACGGACGGCGTCGACGTCGGGCTCGTCACGCAGATGGCGATCATCGGGTTGATCGCGATCGTCGTGTGCACGACGGCGCAGCGTTTCGCCGTGGTCCGGCTGGCGACGCGCAGCGAGCACGCCCTGTACGGCTTGCGCACCCGCGCCTTCGCCCACATCCACGACCTGTCGATCGCCGACCACGCCGAGGAGCGGCGCGGGTCGCTCGTCGCCCGCGTCACGTCCGACATCGAGACGCTCTCGCAGTTCTTCTCGTGGGGCGGCATCGCCTGGCTGCTCGACGGCACGCTGATGATCGCCGTCGCCGTCACGATGCTCATCTACAACTGGCTGCTGGCGCTGGTGACGCTGGCCATGTCGGTGCCGCTGTTCATCATCCTGCGCCTGTTGCAACGGCGGCTGGTGGCCGCCTACGGGGCCGTGCGCGAGCGCAACGCCGACGCCATGTCGTCGGTGTCGGAGGTCGTGATGGGCGCGGCCGTGGTGCGCGCCTACAACTTCGAGGAGCACACCACGGCGCGGGTGAAGGGCGACATCGGCCAGCTGCGCGGGGCCGGTATCCGCGCCGGGACGCTGTCGGCCCTGCTGTTCCCGTCGGGCGAGGTGTGCTCGGTGCTCACCATCGCCGCCGTCGTGGTGATCGGCGTCTGGCAGGGCCCGGCCTCGGGCCTCACCGCCGGCGCCCTGGTGGGCTTCATGTTCCTCGTGTACCGGTTCCTCGAGCCGATCGCCGAGTTCACCGAGATCCTCGACCAGACCCAGACCGCCGTCGCCGGCTGGCGCCGGGTGCTGGCCGTGCTGGAGGTGCCGATCGAGATCGGCGACCCGGAGGGCGGTCAGGTGCTCCCGCTCGGGCCGCCGCGCGTCGAAGCCGACCACGTGAGCTACGCCTACCGGCCGCGCCCGGGCCACGACGACACGGTGAGTCCCGCCCTCCTCGACGTGTCGTTCGCGATCGAGCCGGCGACATCGGTGGCAGTGGTGGGCGCCACCGGCTCGGGCAAGACCACGCTGGCGAAGCTGCTGACCCGGCTGGCCGATCCGGTCGAGGGCGCCATCCGCGTCGGCGGCCTCGACCTGCGCGACGTCTCCATGCAGTCGCTGCGCTCGACGCTGGTCATGGTGCCGCAGGAGGCGTTCCTGTTCGACACGTCGATCCTCGAGAACGTGCGGTTCGGCCGGCTCGACGCCACCGACGCCGACGTGCGCCTGGCCTTCGTCGAGCTCGGCCTCGACGGGTGGGTCGACGGCCTGACCGACGGCATCGACACGATGGTGGGGGAGCGGGGCGAGCACCTGTCGGCGGGCGAGCGCCAACTCGTCGCCCTGGCCCGCGCCTACGTGGCCAACCCGTCGTGCCTCGTGCTCGACGAGGCCACGAGCTCCGTCGATCCCGCCACCGAGGCCCGCCTGGCCCGGGCGCTCGAGAGCCTGTCGCGCGGGCGCACCTCGATCACGATCGCCCACCGGCTCTCCACCGCGGCGCGCGCCGAGTGGGTGCTGGTGTTCGACGGCGGTCGCCTCGTCGAGCAGGGCCGTCACGACGACCTGGTGCGGGCGGGCGGCGTGTACGCCGGCCTGCACGCCAGTTGGCTCGACGCCACCTCGGCGGCGCTGGCGAGCCCCGCGCCGACGAACGTGTAGCTAGCGTCGCCCGGCGTGCGGTCGGTGCTGGTCGTCGGCGTGGTCGTGGTTGTGGCCGCGGCGTGCAGTGACAGCGGCAGCAGCGCCGCCCGCTACTGCGACGTCGTCAAGGTGGCCGAGGTCGCCACCGACCCGCTCGCCGACCAGGCCATCTACAACGACCCCGACCGGCTGAAGGCGGCGTTCCTGGCCCGGGTGAGGACGTACACCGACCTGGCGGCGCGGGCGCCGGCGGAGATCCGCGCCGATGCGGCCACGGTGCGCGACAACCTCATCAAGGTCAACAACGCCCTCGCCACCCACGAGTACCAGTCGGCCGCCGCCAACGCCGACCCTGCGCTCCAGTCCGCCCTGACCGACCCCGCCTTCGCCGCGTCCACCGACGACCTGAGGCAGTACAACGCCGAGCATTGTCAGGCCTAGCTACTTGCTGTCTACAACCAGGCCGCCGGATGGTGCGAAATCAGCGCGATTCGCCGACTGGAAGCGATCCTGTCGGCTGAAGGAGCGGTCAGGGCAGCAACAGGTGGCTGTCGCCGAACTCGTGCCAGCGGTAGCCGGCCGCGAGGGCGGCGGCGTAGGCCCGTTCCAGCGGGCAGCGGCCGGCCACGGCCTCGAGCATCAGGAGGTGTGACGCCTGCGGCTCGTGCCACCCGGTGACGAGGCCGTCGACGGCGGCCACGCCCCGCTCGGGCGTCACGACGAGCTCGGTCCAGCCCTCGGCCGGGTGCACGAGGCCGTGCTCGTCGACGGCCGACTCGAGGGCCCGCACGACGGTGGTGCCGACGGCGATGAC
>DASXAI010000486.1:0-2054 GCA_036406775.1 Acidimicrobiales bacterium | reverse complement strand
CCGCCAGACGCCACCGACGTGGACGTTGACCAACACGGTGCCGTCCGAAGCCTGGGTGGCCGAGCGGACGTCGGGCGGGGCGCCCCACGGCGTGTACCACTCGTCGCGGGTCGGGATGGCGTCGAAGGACTCGACGAGGCGACCGTCGACGTAGACGTGGGCCTCGTCGGTGCCGACGAGCTGGGACCCGTCGGGCAGGGGAGTGACGCAGCGGACGCTGCGCCCGGGGAGGGATGGGACAGGGACCGCCTCGACCGGTCGCACCTCGCCCTCGGCGTCGATCGACAGCGTCCCCTCTTCGGTTCCGATGCGGATCATCGTCCGCCAGTATGCGCCCGCGTCTGCGAAACTCCGCCGTCATCACCGCGCGAGGAGGGTCGCCCCGGATGGCCATCGAGAGCATCGCCGGCATCATCCGCTTCCACGGCCAGGAGCGGCCGGATCAGCCCGCCATCGAGTACGAGGGCCGCACGATCACCTTCGGCGAGATCGACGCTCGCTCGAACCAGGTCGCGCAGGCGCTGAAAGCGGACGGCATCGGGGCCGAGGATCGGGTCGCGTTCATCGACAAGAACGGGCCCGAGTACTTCGAGACGACGTTCGCGCTCTCGAAGCTCAACGCCGTCAACGTGGCGGTGAACTGGCGGCTGGCGCCGGCCGAGATGGCCCAGATCATCAACGACGCCGATGCCAAGCTCGTGATCGTCGGGCCCGACTTCGTGCCCCACGTCGAGAAGATCGAGGAGGAGATCCCCACCGTCGGTCGCATCGTCGCCATCGGGGGGCACGGTCGCTGGGACGACTACGACGCCTGGCTCGGCGCCCACGAGGCCACTGACCCGGGGGTCGAGCCCACGGGAGCCGACGTGGCTTTCCAGCTCTACACCTCGGGCACCACGGGCCTGCCCAAGGGCGTGATGCTCACCAACGACAACTTCTTCAAGGGCGTCATCAAGGTCACCGACATGTGGCGCTTCGATCGGTCGTCGGTGAACTTGGCGGCGATGCCGATGTTCCACATCGCCGGCTCGGGTTGGTCGATGGTCGGCATGTACCACGGCGCGCAGACCGTGCTGCTGCGCGACGTCGACCCGGCGCGCATCCTCGAGGTCATCCCCGAGTTCGGGATCACCAACGCCTTCATGGTCCCCGCCGTCATCCAGTTCCTGTTGATGACGCCGGGCGTCGACCAGACCGACTTCTCGACGCTGCGCGCCATCGCGTACGGCGCGTCGCCCATCACCGATGCCGTGCTCACCAAGGGCATGGCGACGTTCGGCTGCGAGTTCATCCAGCTCTACGGGCTCACCGAGACCACGGGCGCCATCACCCAGCTCGACGGCGCCGACCACGACCCGGTGAACCGGCCATCGCTGTTGCGGTCGTGCGGCAAGCCGTACCCGTGGGTCGAGGTCCGCATCGTCGACCCCGAGTCCGGCACCGACAAGCCGACCGGCGAGGTGGGTGAGCTGTGGACCCGGTCGCCCCAGAACATGAAGGGCTACTGGAACAACCCGAACGCAACGGCGGCGACGGTGGACGACGACGGGTGGCTGCGAACGGGCGACGCCGGCTTCTACGACGCCGACGGCTACCTGTTCCTGCACGACCGGGTGAAGGACATGATCGTCTCGGGTGGGGAGAACATCTACCCGGCCGAGATCGAGAACGTCCTGGCCAAGCACCCTGCCGTCGCCGATGTGGCCGTGATCGGCGTGCCCGACGAGCGGTGGGGCGAGGCGGTGAAGGCCATCGTGGTGAAGGCCGAGGGCGCCGACCCCAGCGAGCAGGAGCTCATCTCCTTCACCCGCGAGTACCTCGCGGGCTACAAGCTCCCGAAGTCGGTCGACTTCGCCGACGTGCTGCCCCGCAACCCGTCCGGCAAGCTGCTCAAGCGCGAGCTCCGCGAGCCCTACTGGGAGGGGACGGGGCGGCGGGTCAACTGACGGCGTCGAGCTGCGCGAGCAGGTCCTCGGGGGACACGCGGCCGGGTGCGGTCCCGCCCTGCGCGGCGGCGTTGCACTCCCGGCGCAGGAGCTCGTTGACCGGCGTCG
>DASXAI010000485.1:0-3929 GCA_036406775.1 Acidimicrobiales bacterium | reverse complement strand
TTCTCCGCGGGCACGGGCCGATCTTGCCCCGCTTCCTCACCGACGTGACGTGTCTGGTTTCAGGAGATCCCGGACACCTGTCGCGAGACATAGCGGACGCCACCATGAAGGGGTGTGCGCATGGATCTCGCTGGCTATGTGATCAACGCGGTGCTGGTGGAGGGGCGAAGCGTTAGGGAGGTGTGCGCCGCCCACGACGTGTCGCGCAGCTGGCTCTATGAGCTGATCGCTCGCTACCGGGAACTGGGCGACGACGGGCTCAAGCCCCGGTCGAAGCGGCCGCGCTCGGCACCGACACGCGTGCCGGCTGCTGTCGAGGAGGAGATTGTGGCGTTGCGCAAGTCCCTCGCCGAGGAGGGCTTGGACGCGGGGGCCCACACCATCCACTACCACCTGCAACGACGGCGTCGCCGCCGGCGAGCGGTGCCGTCAGTGGCGACGATCTGGCGGGTGCTGTCTCGGCGGGGCTTCGTCACCCCTCAGCCCCACAAGCGGCCCCGCAGCTCGTGGCGGCGCTTTCAGGCCGAGCTGCCCAATGAGTGCTGGCAGGCCGACACCACCCACTGGGCGCTGGCCGACGGCACCGACGTCGAGATCCTCAACGTCGTCGATGACCATTCCCGGGTGCTCGTCGCCTCCCAGACGTTTCTCACGACGAAGGCTGCCGATGTGGTCGCCGTCTTCTATCAGGGCGTCGAACGCTACGGGCCGCCCGCCTCGATGCTGACCGATAACGGCGCCGTGTTCACCGCCCAGAGTCGCCACGGCACCTGCGCCATCGAGCTCGAGCTGATCGGCCTGGGCATCGCCTACAAGCACTCCCGCCCCTACCATCCCCAGACCTGCGGCAAAGTGGAACGCTTCCACCAGACCCTCAAGAAATGGCTCGCCAAACAGCCTCCCGCCCGCACCGTCGCCCAGCTCCAAGCCCAACTCGATCAGTTCCGGACCTACTACAACACCGTGCGCCCCCACCGGGCCCTCAACCGGCGGACCCCCTCCGAAGCCTTCGCTGCTCGCACCAAGGCAACCCCCCGGGGGGCCGGGATCACCATCCCGACGCACTACCGGGTCCGCCGAGACCGAGTCGACAAGGCCGGCCGCGTCACCCTCCGCTACCACAGCAAGCTGCTGCACATCGGCGTCGGCCGCCCCCACACCGGCACTCGGGTCCTACTGCTCGTCGCCGACCGCGACGTCCGAGTCCTCACCGAAGACGGCGAACTGCTGCAGCACCTCACCATCGACCCGACCAAGAACTATCAACCCCATGGACGACTCTAAAATCGTCCGCGATGTCTCGCGACAACCGTCCGGGATGTCTCGCGACACGACATTCGCGCCCCCGGAAGGATTCGAACCTTCGCACACGGTTTAGGAAACCGACGCTCTATCCCCTGAGCTACGGGGGCGGGGCTCGGAGAGCCTAGCCACCGGGATCCGCGACGCCCTAGGTACCGCGGCGGTACATACGGCGTCGCAGAATCGGCGCAAGGACCAGACTGTCGATTTGCGAGGCGGACGATGGGCCGCGTCGAGGGGAGGAACGATGGGGCGCATGTGGTCTCGGCGGCAGGTCATGCGGGCGGCCGGTCCGGTGGGGGCGATAGGGGTGATCGGAGCGGCCACACTGGCGGGGGCGCCGGCGGCGGGCGCACAGACGCCGTCCGGCGGGATATCGGGAGAGCCGCTCATCATCTTGCGGGCCCCGGTGCGGCTCGCCGACACGCGACTGAGCCTTCCGGGCCGCGGCGCGGGCAAAGTAGAGCCGGGCCAGTCGATGGGGGTGACGGTGACGTCGCTCGACGGCAGCATCGTCACCGCCGCCTACCTCAACGTGACGGTCACGGGGACCGTCGGCGCCGGCTATCTCGTCGTTCGGGGGTCAGATTTGTCCGGCGAGCGGCCGTTGCCGCCGACGTCCAACGTCAACTGGTCGAGCAGCGGCCAGACACTCGCCAATCTCGTCCTCACCTCCGTCGGCGGCGAGAACGGCGTAGAGATTCACTGCGAGGGAACCGGGCCCACCGACGTCGTCGTCGACCTCCAGGCCTACGTGCCGTTCCTGGGCTGACGGCTTCATTCAACCAGCCGAGCGCCGTATGTTAGGGTCCCCTAACCATGCGGATCGTGGTCACCGGCGCGGCCGGCTTCATCGGCCATCGGCTCACGGCCCGGCTTCTCGCGGACGGCCACGACGTCGTCGGTGTCGACTGCTTCCTGGCCGCCTCTTATGACCCGGCCGTGAAGCGGGAGGCGCTGGGCCCGCTCCTCGGCCATCCGCGCCTCGCCGTCGCTGAGCGTGATCTGCGGACTGACCCGCTCGACGACGTGGTGGCCGGAGCCGAGGCCCTCGTCCACCTGGCCGCATTGCCGGGCCTCCGAACAGGACAGACCCGCCTGTACGACGCCTGCAATCGGGTGGCCACGACTCGCCTGGCCGCCGCCGCCACGCGCGCCGGTGTCGCCACCGTCGTCCATGGCTCCACCTCCAGCGTCTACGGCCGCGTCGCCGCCGGCGACGAGCACCAGCCGATGGCTCCCGTGTCTGACTACGGCCGCTCGAAGCGGGCCGCCGAGGCCGTGATGCGCGCCGCTGGGGCCGTCGCGCTCCGCTACTTCTCCGTGTACGGACCCGGCCAGCGCCCCGACATGGCCTTTCACCGATTCTGCGAGGCCATCCTCGACGGCCGGCCCATCGTGATCCACGGCGACGGCCGCCAGGAACGCGCCAACACCTACGTCGACGACGTCGTCGACGCCACGGTCGCCGCCCTCACCCGGGGCCGGCCAGGTGAGGCCTACAACATCGGCGGGGCCGAGCCCATCCGCCTGCTCGACGCCGTCGCCGTCCTGGCCGGCGCCATCGGGCGGGCGCCGGTCGTCCGGCACGGCCCCGATCGACCAGGCGACCAGCGCGCCACCCAGGCCGACACGACCAAGGCGAGCCGTGAGCTGGGCTGGCGACCATCGACGCCGCCCACCTCGGGCCTGCCCGCCCAAGTGGCCTGGCACCTGGCCCGCCGACGCGCCGTCGCCGCCTAGGACCGCCTTCCCCCCGTCGATGTGACGGAAATGCACGTCAGAGGGGCAAAACCGTCACATCGGCGGGAGGGCGGCGTGGACCGAAAGAGCGCCAGATTCGTGCAATCTTGACAAAACTGGTCGGCTTTCCGGCAGACTAGAGGTCCGATTCCAACCGTTCTCACCAGGAGCAGCAGATGGGCATCCGAATTGGCGACGAGGCCCCGGACTTCACCGCCGAGACCACACAAGGCACGATCAACTTCCACGACTGGCTCGGCGACAGCTGGGGCGTGCTCTTCTCGCACCCCAAGGACTTCACGCCGGTGTGCACGACCGAGCTCGGCTACATGGCCAAGCTGCAGCCCGAGTTCGACAAGCGGGGCGTGAAGATCATCGGGCTCTCCGTCGACGCCGCCAGCGATCACGCCAGATGGGCCGACGACATCGAGGAGACCCAGGGCGCCCGGCCCGCCTACCCGATCATCGGCGACGCCGACTTCAACGTGTCGAAGCTGTACGACATGCTGCCCGCCAGCACGTCAGGCGACGCCAAGAGCCGCACGCCGGCCGACAACCAGACGGTGCGCAACGTCTTCGTGATCGGCCCGGACAAGAAGGTCAAGCTGGTCCTCGTTTACCCGATGACGACGGGCCGGAACTTCGACGAGGTGCTCCGCGTCATCGACTCCCTCCAGCTCACGGCCAAGCATCGTGTGTCGACACCGGTCAACTGGAAGCAGGGCGAGGATGTGATCATCGCGGGCTCGGTCTCCAATGACGAGGCCAAGCAGATCTTTGGTGACTGGAAGGAGCCGAAGCCCTACATCCGCATCGTCCCCCAGCCGTAGTTCGGCGTCGCCGGCCGCCGCTTCGCTTCGGCCGGCTCCTACTCGCTCCGCTCG
>DASXAI010000484.1:0-3327 GCA_036406775.1 Acidimicrobiales bacterium | reverse complement strand
CGCCGGGAACCGGGGTGCAGCACCGGGACAGGCGCACCATGACATCGTCGAGGCCCTCGACGTGGACACCACCGCCCGTGCGGCCGCGGCGAGTCCGGCGGGGCTTGGTGATGGTGGCAGGGAGCTGCTCCTCCTCCTCGCCGGTCTTGAAGCCGCGGGCGATGCGCTGCGCGACCGACCGCCCGGAGACGTGGTGTTCGCCGATGGCGACATACAGCGCGTCGAGGTCGGCGAACTTGAGGTTGGCCGCCTCCTTGAGCAGCGCCTCCGAGCCCATCAGCTTCTGCGTCGACAGGCCCTCGCGGCGCAGCTCCCGGGTCAGCTCTTCCCGTCCGGCCTCGATGGCGTCCTCGCGCCGTTCCCGGGAGAACCACTGGCGGATCTTGTTGCGGGCGCGCGGTGACTTGACGATCTTGAGCCAGTCGCGGCTCGGACCGGCGCCCTCGACCTTGGATGTGAACACTTCGCACGTGTCACCCGACTGCAGGTGATGGTCGAGCGGCACCAACCGACCGTTCACCCGGGCGCCGATGCAGGCGTGGCCGACCTCGGTGTGCACCGAGTAGGCGAAGTCGATGGGCGTCGATCCCACCGGCAGCGTGATGACCCGGCCCTTCGGCGTGAACACGAAGACCTCGTCCTGCTCCAGGTCGGTCTTCAGGTTCTCCATGAACAGCGCCGGGTCGGACGTCTCCTTCTGCCAGTCGATGATGCGGTTGAGCCACGCGATGTCGTCGGCCGGCGAACCCTCTTTGTACGACCAGTGGGCGGCCACGCCCCACTCGGCCCGCTGGTGCATCTCGTGGGTGCGGATCTGCACCTCGACCGCCTTGCCCTCCGGCCCGATCACCGTGGTGTGCAGCGACTGGTACAGGTTGAACTTGGGCATGGCGATGTAGTCCTTGAACCGCCCCACCACCGGCTTCCACGTGCCGTGGATCGAGCCGAGGGCGGCGTAGCAGTCCTTCACCGTGTCGACGAGCACCCGGATGGCGACCAGGTCGAAGATCTCGTCGAACTCCTTGCCCTTCAGCACCATCTTCTCGTAGATGCTCCACAGGTGCTTCGGCCGGCCCGTCACGTTGGCGTCGATGTGGAGCTCAGCCAGGCGCCCCCGCACCTCGGCCACCACCCGGGCCAGATAGACGTCGCGCTCGGGCGCTCGCACCGACACCATGTGGTCGATCTCGGCGTAGCGCTTGGGGTGCAGTGACGCGAACGCCAGATCCTCGAGTTGCTGCTTGAGCTCGGCCATGCCCAGGCGGTGGGCCAGCGGGGCGTAGATGTCGAGCGTCTCCTGGGCGATGCGCGCCTGCTTGTCGGCCGGCAGGGCGGCGAGCGTGCGCATGTTGTGCAAACGGTCGGCGAGCTTGATGATGAGGACGCGCAGGTCCTTCGCCATCGCCACCAGCATCTTGCGCATGGTGGCGGCCTGCTGCTCCTCCTTGGAGTCGAAGCGCAGCCGGTCGAGCTTGGTGACGCCATCGACGATCAGCGCGATCTCTGTGCCGAACTGCCGCTCGACGTCGGCCAGGGTCACCGCCGTGTCCTCGACCGCATCGTGCAGGAGGGCGGCGGCCACGGTGGTGTCGTCGAGCCCGATGTCGGCGACGATGTTGGCCACCGCCAGCGGGTGGTTGATGTACTTCTCTCCCGACCGCCGGTACTGGCCGTCGTGGGCGGCCGCTGCCACTTCGAAGGCCCGCACGATGGTGCCGGTGGCCGCCTTGGGATGATGGGCGCGGTAGGCCGAGACCAGCGGCGCGACTTCGTCGGCGGCCGGCGGTGAGTGCCGCCGCCAGGGAAGGACGCGGTCGACAGTGGCCACCCCGAGCCTCCTACAACGCGAGCAGCGCGGTCATGTCGCGCTCCCCCAACTTGGTGCGACCCTTCAGTTCGACGAGCTCGACGACGAACCCGAGGCCGACGACGTCGCCGCCGAGACCCTCGACCAGCCGGATGGCGGCCGACGCCGTGCCGCCCGTGGCCAGTACGTCGTCGACGATCAGGATGCGTTCGCCCGGCAGCACGCCGTCGCGGTGGATCTCGAGCCGATCCGAGCCGTATTCCAGCTCGAACTCCTCGCGGGCGACGGCCCAGGGCAGCTTGCCGGCCTTGCGGGCCGGCACGAAGGCCGCGCCCATCCGGTAGGCCACCGGGCCGGCGAAGATGAAGCCCCGGGCCTCGATGCCGAGGACGCGGTCGACGGTGACGCCGGCGAAGTGGTCGGCGATGGCGTCGACGGTGAACCGGAACGCCTCGGGGTCGCCCATGAGCGGCGTGAGGTCGCGGAAGACGACACCAGGCTGCGGGTAGTCCGGGATGTCCCGGATGTGATTCGTGAGCCAGGCGGCGTCAACTGCCATCCATCCAGGATAGGCGCCGTCCGGCGATTCGGTGAGGTGCCCCGCCGCCTCAGCCGGCGCCGAGCCGACCGAGGCTGCGGCGATCGAGGACCGAGGGCAGGATCCGCGCCACGAGGCCGGACCGGGTGGCCAGGATCGGCCCGGCGATCGCCAGGATGAGGACATACAGACCGGTGAACGGTCCGAGGCGGGCATCGAGGCCGGCGGCGAGGGCCAGGCTGGCGAGGATGAGCGAGAACTCGCCTCGGGCCAGCACCGTCAGGCCGATGTTGGCGGCGGCGCGCCGGTTGTAGCCGCCGTACCACGCCACCAGCACGCCCGCCGCGAGGTTGAGCACGAACGAGACGACGACGGCGACGACGACCGGTCCGGCCACCGACCCGAAATCGGCCGGATCGATCGACAACCCGAAGGCGAAGAAGAAGACGGCGGCGAAGGCGTCCCGCAGCGGGAGCACGAGACGTTCGACCCGCTCCTTGACCGTGGTCTCGGCGATGATCAGCCCGGCCATGAAGGCGCCGATGGCATCGGAGACGCCGAGCTCCTCGGCCAGGCCGGCGATGAGGACAGCGACGCCGAGGAACAGGATGGTGAGGAGCTCGTCGTCGGGCGAGGCGACGATCCTGTCCACGATCCTCGACCCGAAGCGCGCCACCACCACCAAGACCATGAGGAACCCGAAGGCGACAGTGACGTCGCGGAAGGCCTCCAGACCGGAGCTGCCCGACAGGATCGGCTGGAGGATGGCGAGGTACAGGGCGAGGAAGATGTCCTCCACCACGACGACGCCGAGGATCAGGCGCGTCTCCGGGTTGGTCAGGCGGCGCAACTCGATCAGCAGTTTGGTGACGATGGCCGACGACGAGATGCCGACGATGCCGGCGATGACGACCGCCTCGCGGCCGCCCCAACCGAAGGCGAAGCCGAGGATGATCCCGCCCACCAAGTTGAGGCTGAGGTA
>DASXAI010000483.1:0-2556 GCA_036406775.1 Acidimicrobiales bacterium | reverse complement strand
GGCCACCATCACCTCGTTGTTGTCGACCAGCTCCTGGGCGTCCGGCACCTGGACCGCGATGTCGTAGGTCGGCACGATCTCGGTCGAGAAGAGCGAGTACCTCTCCCGGCAACTCGACCAGCGAGGCATCCCGCACGAGGTGCTGAACGCCAAGCAGCACACCCGTGAAGCCGGCATCGTCGCGCAGGCGGGCCGGCTCAACGCCGTCACGGTCGCCACCAACATGGCCGGCCGCGGCGTCGACATCCTGCTGGGCGGATTCCCGGAGGGTCTGGCGCGCCACCAGGTCCTGTCCGAGGGCTTCTCGCCCGAGACGCTCGTCGAGGAGTGGAACCTCCCGATGCCGCTCGCCGAGATGGACGACGACTTCCAGACCACGCGGGTCAATGCGCAGGAGCGCTACCAGGAGCTGTTCGACCAGTACACCGACGAGTGCCGCGCCGAGGGTGACAAGGTGCGCGAGCTCGGTGGGCTCTACGTGCTGGGCACCGAGCGCCATGAGAGCCGGCGCATCGACAACCAGTTGCGGGGCCGTTCCGGCCGCCAGGGCGACCCAGGCGAGAGCCGGTTCTACATCAGCCTCGACGACGAGCTGATGCGCCTGTTCGCCACTGGTGCCATGCAGTGGGTGATGGGCAAGGCCCTGCCCGACGATGTGCCGATCGAGGCCCGGATGGTCACCAAGGCCATCGAGCGGGCCCAGAACACCGTCGAGCAGCGCAACGCCGAGATCCGCAAGAACGTCCTCAAGTACGACGAGGTGATGAACGAGCAGCGCAAGGTCATCTACAAGCGCCGCGACCAGATCCTCGAAGGTGCCGATCTGAAGGAGGAGGCGCTCGAGTACCTGGCCGACGCCGTCGACTCCACCATCGAGACGCACTGCGTCGCCGAGTTCAACGAGGAATGGGACGTCGAGGGCCTCCTCGGCGAGCTGGGAGGCCTCTACCCCACCGAGCTCACGATCGACCGCATCAAGGAGTGCAACGCCACCGACGAGATCTACGACCTCGTGATGGACGAGGCCACCGCGTACTACGAGCGCCGGGAGGAAGAGCTCGGCGCCGAGCTCATGCGCGAGATCGAGCGTCAGGTCATGCTGCGGATCATCGACCAGCGCTGGCGCGAGCACCTCTACGAGATGGACTACCTCATGGAGGGCATCAACCTGCGGGCCATGGGGCAGCAGGATCCGCTGGTCGCCTGGCAGCAGGACGGCTACCAGATGTTCGGCCAGATGATGCACGGCATCGCCCAGGACTTCGTGCGCTACGTGATGCACGTCCAGGTCGTCCAGCAAGCCGAGCAGGCGCCGGCGACGGTGGTGCAGAACGTGCAGACCCACTCGTCCGAGGACGTCGCCCAAGGTGCCACCGCCATGCAGCAGACGGCGGTCGCGGCGGGGGGCGGGAACGGTGACGAAGAGGCAGCGTCGCCGGTCACGTCGGCGGAGCCGGTCGCCACCATGAAGCCCGTGGTGAAGAGCGAATGGGAGAAGACGCCCCGCAACGCGCCGTGCCCGTGCGGGAGCGGCAAGAAGTACAAGATGTGCCACGGCAAGTAGGCCGATGCGTGACTTCACCGACGACCTGAAAGAGCTGCGGGCCCGGCTCGACGAGGCGCACCACTACCTGCGCATCGACGACACGCGTCAGCGGTTCGCCGAGCTCGAGGCCGAGGTGCAGAAGCCGGACCTGTGGGATGACCAGGAGCGGGCCCGCCACATCAACGCGTCGTACGCCCGCGCCCGCGACGACCTCGAGGTCTACGACCGGCTCGCGGCGCAGGTCGAGGACGCCGAAGTGCTGCACGACCTGGCCCGCGAGGAGAGCGACGAAAGCCAGGAACCGGAGATCGACGCCGCCGTACGCGACCTCAACCAGCGCCTCGACCAGCTGGAGCTGCGCAGCTTGTTCACCGGCGAGCACGACGAAGCCGACGCCATCGTGGCCATCAACGCCAAGGACGGCGGGGTCGACGCCCAGGACTGGGCCGAGATGCTGTTGCGGATGTACACGCGGTGGGCCGAGCGACGCGGCTTCGACGTCGAGGTCGACGACGTGTCCGAGGGTACGGAGGCCGGCATCCTCTCGGCCGAGCTCACCATCAAGGGTCGGTACGCGTACGGCTTGATGCAGGGCGAACGGGGCACCCACCGGCTGGTGCGCATCAGCCCGTTCGACGGGAACGCGCGCCGCCAAACGAGCTTCGCCGCCGTCGAGGTCTATCCGGCTCTCGACGACGTGAGCGCGGTGGAGATCGACGACAAGGACATCCGGGTCGACACGTACCGCTCGTCGGGTGCCGGCGGCCAGCACGTGAACAAGACGTCGTCGGCAATCCGAATCACGCATCTCCCGACGGGCATCGTGGTGACCTGCCAGGACGAGCGGAGCCAGCTGCAGAACCGGGCCAAGGCCATGGACAAGCTGAAGACCATTCTCGCGGCCCGGGCCGAGGAGGAGCGCGAGGCCGAGCTCCACCAGATCGCTGGCGGACGCCAGGCCCAGGTCGGCTGGGGTAGCCAGATCCGCTCGTACGTGCTGCAGCCGTACC
>DASXAI010000482.1:0-8103 GCA_036406775.1 Acidimicrobiales bacterium | reverse complement strand
ATCCGCGCCGCCGAGCGCGGCGTGCAGGTGGCGGCGCTGATCGAGGTGATGGCCAGGTTCGACGAACAGGCCAACATCGCCTGGGCCAAGCAACTCGAGCGCGCCGGCGTCCACGTGGTGTACGGCCTCGTCGGGTTGAAGACGCACTCGAAGTGCGTGCTCGTCGTGCGGGACGAGGACGACGGCATCCGCCGTTACCTCCACATCGGCACTGGCAACTACAACTCGTCCACGGCTCGTCTGTACGAGGACATCGGCCTGTTGAGCTGCGATCCCGAGCTCGGTTCCGATCTCACGCAGCTCTTCAATCACATCACCGGCTACAGCCGTGAAGTCCGGTACCGCAAGCTGCTCGTCGCGCCCCGCTGGATGCGCCACCAGTTCCAGGACCTCATCCTCGGCGAGGCCGCCTACGGCCCGTCCGGACGCGTCACGGCCAAACTCAACAGCCTGGTCGACCCCGACCTGATCGAAGCCCTCTACTACGCCAGCAAGGCGGGGGTGCAGATCGACCTCGACGTCCGAGGCATCTGCTGCCTCCGACCCGGCGTGCCAGGCCTGTCCGAGACGATCCGAGTCCGCTCGTTGGTCGGTCGCTACCTCGAGCACTCGCGCATCTTCTGCTTCGGCAACGGCGTCGGCCCTGGCCGCGCCGCGTACTTCATCGGCTCGGCCGACTGGATGCCGCGCAACCTCGACCGGCGCGTCGAGGTCGTCACCCCGATCGAGTCAGCCGAGCACCAGGATCGCCTGCAGGAGATCCTCGACACCGCCTTGGCCGACGACGTGCTGGCGTGGGAGCTGCAGGGGAACGGCTCGTGGACGAAGGTGCCGACGGTGCACGGGATCGACGCCCAACGCCGCATGTACGAGCTCGCCCTCACCCGTGCGAGGCGGACTCCGGACCGTGACTGACGCTGGCTCGGCTGCGGTCGAACGCGAGGTCAAGCTCGGGGCGTGGCCCGGCTTCTGCCTGCCCGATCTCGACCACATCGCCCCGTGGGTGCGGGCCGCGGAGGCGTCGGACCGTCAGCTCGGTGCCACCTATTACGACGCCAACGACCTGCGGATGGTGCGGGCCGGCGTCACCCTCCGCCACCGCTCGGGTGAAGGCGGCGACGACGGGCTGTGGACCGTCAAGGTGCCCGTGCCGGGCAAGGACGGCGAGGACCGGACCGAGTTCAAGATCGAGGGTCCCCCCGACTCGATGCCCGACGGCGCGCGCGCCATCGTGCGCGGCGTCTTGCGCCACGCCGACCTCGTGCCGGTCGCCCGCCTGGTGACGCAGCGGCACCTCGTGGAACTGCGCGACGGGGGCGGCCGGCTCCTGGGCGAGGTGTCCGACGACGAGGTGTCGGTCCTCGAAGGCGAACGCATCGCCGCGCGCTTCCGCGAGGTCGAGGTGGAGGCGGCGCCCGGCGCGCCCCCCACGCTGCTCCCCGCCGTCGTCGACCAGCTCCGCGCGGCCGGGGCCGGCGAGCCCGACACCACGCCCAAGCTCGTGCGCGCCCTCGGGCCGCGCGCCCTCGCCCCGCCCGACCCCGCCGTGCCGGCCCTGGAGAAGGACCCGACGGCGGCGGCGGTGGTGCAGGCCGCCATCGCCGCCTCGGTCCAGCGCCTGCTGGCCCACGACCCGGTCGTCCGGCTCGACAGCAGTCCCGCCGGCGTACACCAGGCCCGGGTCAGTACGCGCCGGCTCCGGAGCGACCTGAAGACGTTCGGTCCGCTGGTCGAGGAGGAGTGGGCCGACTCGCTGCGCGCCGACTTGAAGGAGCTCGCTTCCACCCTCGGCGCCGTCCGCGACGCCGACGTCCTCGGCCAGCGCCTCGAGCACGCCGCCGAAGGCCTCGACCGCGTCGACGCGCCCCATGCCGTCCGCCTGGCCCGGCGTCTCCAACGCCAGCGCGACCAGTACCGCAGCACGCTGCTCGTCCTGCTCGACAGCGACGCCTACCTCGACCTGCTCGACCGCCTCGTCGACGCCGCCCGATCGCCCCGCCTCACCGACGCCGCCAACGGGCCCGCCGCCAAGGTGATGGCCGAACTGGCCGCCGTGCCGTGGCGCAAGCTGCGCAAGGAGGTCAAGCGGCTCGGCCCCCGGCCCACCGACGAGGACCTGCACCAGGTGCGCATCCGCGCCAAGCGGGCCCGCTACGCCGCCGAGGCCGTGTCGGCCGCCGTCCCGGGCGCGGGCAAGCACGCCGCCGCCATCGCCGACCTCCAGGGCGTGCTCGGCGACCAGCACGACGCCGTCGTGGCCGAGCAGTGGCTCCGCGATGCCGTGGTCGAGGGCGCGAGCCGCCAGCAAGGCCTGGTGGCGGGGCTGCTGGTGGCGGCCGAGCGGGAGGAAGCGGCCTCGCAGCGCAAGGCGTGGAAGAAGGCCTGGAAGGCGGCCTCGGCCAAGAAGCTGACGGCATGGCTGCCGAAGTGACGCCCGAGGTCCGGGCGGCCGGCGGGGTCGTGTGGCGCGTCGACGACGACGGCGAACTACGGGTCCTGATCGTGCACCGGCCGGGCTACGAGGACTGGACGTTCCCCAAGGGCAAGACCGATCCGGAGGACCAGGACGACGAGCACACGGCGCTGCGCGAGGTCGAGGAGGAGACCGGGCTGCGGTGCTCGTTGGGGCGGGAGCTCCCGGGCACCGACTACGTCGACCGCAAGGGCCGCTCCAAGCACGTGCGCTACTGGGAGATGCGGGTCCTGTCGGGCGAGTTCGTCCCCAACCGGGAAGTCGACGAGGCGCGCTGGCTCGACGTGGCCACGGTCCGCGCCCTCCTGACGTACCCCCACGACCGTGACGTCCTCGACGCCTTCGGCGTGTTCGCCGGCGACGGCTGGCCCCGCACCGGCTGACCGGACCCCGGCCCACCGGAAGTTGAACCGAAGACCGCCCGCCGGGGCGGTGGCCGGTGCAACTTCGGTCGCGGTGGTCACGGGCCGCCACCGGCCGTGACGGCGTGTCACGCTCCGTTCACCTGCTGTTCGCCACCAAGCAGGGATTCCTCCGGCCTTCGGCCCTCGTTCACCATCCGTTCACCAAGCACGGAAGGGGCGTTCACCTGGCCTCCTTAGCGTGCGCCGCGGTTTCACGAACAAAGGAGACCAGCGCGTGAACATCACCAAGCGACGGGGCGCGGCCATCGCGGGCGTGCTCGCAATCGCACTCGTCGGTGCCGCGTGCGGCAGCGACAACTCGGGTAGCTCCTCGTCGGCCACCTCGGCCGCGGCTACCACCGCTGCGGCCACCACGGCCGGCGGCGCCACCACGACGGCTGGGGGCGGAGCCGCCACGACGGCCGGCGGCGCCACCACGACCGTCAAGGCATCGGGAACGATCCAGGGGAGCGGCTCGACGCTCCAGAAGCCGTATCAGGACGAGGCCATCTCCAGCTTCACCAAGGCCAATAGCGGGGCTACTGTCACCTACGGCGGCGGCGGCTCGGGCAAGGGCCGCACCGACCTCAAGAGCAAGGTCGTGAACTTCGCCGGCTCCGACTCGCCCTACGCCGACGCCGACAAGCCGACCGAACCGATCCAGTACTACCCCATCCTGTTCTCGCCCATCACCGTGTCGTACAACGTCAAGGGCGTGGACAAGCTGCAGCTGTCGGCGGACACGATCGCCAAGATCTTCTCCCGCACCGTCAAGACGTGGAACGACCCCGCCATCGCGGCCGACAACCCGGGCGCGACACTGCCGTCCACTCCGATCACGGTGGCGCACCGGTCCGACGGCTCGGGGACCACGCAGAACTTCACCGAGTACCTGAAGGCGGCGGCGCCGTCGACGTGGACGCTCGGCAGCGGGTCGACCATCCAGTGGCCAGCCGACACCCAGGCCGGCAACGGCAACCCCGGTGTGGCCCAGATCATCAGCCAGACCGACGGCGGCATCGGCTACGTCGACCTCTCGGACGCGGTGGCATCCAAGCTGAACTACGCGTCAGTGAAGAACTCGTCGGGCAATTACATCGTGCCGAGCGCCGAATCCGCGACGGCGGCGGCTGACGGTATCGACGTCAAGCCCGATCTCACGTTCTCAGCCGTGAACACGAAAGCACCCCAGGGCTACCCCATCACGGCACCAAGTTGGGTCATCGTCTACCAGACACAGGACGCGTCCACAGGCCCGCTGGTCAAGGCCTATCTCAGCTACCTTGTCGGCGCCGGCCAGAAGCTCCTCCCAGACCTCGACTACGCCTCGCTTCCGAGCTCGCTGCAGCAGAAGGCCGTGGCTCAGCTCGACCAGCTGAAGCTGGGCGCCTGACCGACCGACCATACTGACCGGACCCGGCCGCATCGCTGAGTGCGACGGCCGGGCCGGCCAGTCAGGAGGCTCATGACGGCAGTAGTCACCGCCACCGAAGCGCCTTCCGGGCAACAGCCGAACCTCGGCGGCCGCCGCCGCTGGGGGGACCGGGGCTTCCGGTACATCGCGCTTCTCTCCGGCCTGTCGGTGCTGGCGATCCTCATCCTGATCGCCTTCTCCACCACCAAAGAGGCGTGGCCGATCTTCTCCCACGACGCGGCCGAGTTCTTCTTCAGCAGCACGTGGGCGCCGAACAAGGGCGAGTTCGGGAGCCTCGCCTTCGTCTACGGCACCCTCGTCACGTCGATCATCGCCCTCGTCTTCGCGGTGCCGCTGTCGATCGGCATCGCCTTGTTCATCACGGAAGTCGCACCGGGATGGCTCAAGCGGCCGATCGTGGCCGTGCTCGACCTGCTCGCGGTGGTGCCCTCCGTCGTGTTCGGCCTCTGGGGCGTGCTCGTGCTGGCCGAGCCGATCGGCGACTTCTACGACAGCATCGCCAGTGCCCTCTCGCCCATCCCGATCCTGGGCCAGTTGTTCGACGAACCGGCCAGCGGCCGCTCGTTCTTCACCGCCGGTCTGATCCTGGCGCTCATGATCGTGCCGATCATCACGTCGCTCACCCGTGAGGTGTTCGACACCACGCCCCGAGCCGAGAAGGAAGCGGCTTACGGCTTGGGTGCCACGCGGTGGGAGATGATCCGGGCCTCCGTGTTCTCCCACAGCAAGGGTGGCGTCGTGGGCGCCGTGACGCTCGGCCTCGGGCGAGCCATGGGCGAGACGATCGCGGTGGCCCTCGTCATCGGCTCCAACCCGCAGATCACCGCCAACCTGTTCGCGCCCGGCTATTCGATGCCGTCGGTGATCGCCAACGAGTTCGGGGAGAGCTCCGGCGACTGGCGCGCCGCCCTCATCGCGCTCGGCGTGGTGCTCTTCATCATCACCATCATCGTGAACCTGTCGGCGCGGTACATCGTGAACCGCTCGATCAGGAGGACCAGCGGCGAATGACCACGACCCTGAGCGCGCCCCCGTCGGCGCCCACCCCGCCCGCCGACCTGAGCCCGAAGCGCACGGGTCGGGCGGTCCGGAACTGGATCGCGACGGTGCTGATGGGCCTGTCGTTCCTCATCGTGCTCATCCCGCTCGGCTTCATCCTCTACACGGTCATCCAGAAGGGTTGGCAGGCGGTCACCACCTCGGGCTGGTTCACCGACGACATCCCGCCCGTGCGCCGGACCGGTCCGGGGATGGGACCCGCCATCGTCGGCACCATCCTCACCACGGGGCTGGCGACGCTGATGGCCGTCCCGCTCGGGATCCTCGGGGCCATTTACCTGCACGAGTACGGCAAGACGGGCCGGCTGGCGTCGGTCCTGCGCTTCTTCGCCGACGTGATGACCGGCGTGCCGTCGATCATCATGGGCCTGTTCATCTTCACCATCTGGGTGGTGCGGTTCGGCGTCGACGGCGTCAACGCCTTCGCCGGCGCCCTCGCCCTGGGCTGCCTCATGCTGCCGATCGTGATCCGCTCCACGGAGGAGATGCTGAAGCTCGTTCCCAACGACCTGCGGGAAGCCAGCCTGGCGTTGGGATCGAGTCAGTCCCGTACCATCCTGGGCATCGTGTTGCCGGCTGCACTTCCCGGGATCGTGTCCGGCGTGCTGCTGGCCGTCGCCCGGGCCGCGGGCGAGACGGCTCCGCTCCTGTTCACCATCGGCGCCGCCACCAGCATCAACTGGAACCCGTTCAGCGGCCCGAACACGGCACTGTCGGTACAGATCTTCGGCAACGCCCAACAGCCGTTCGCCGGCGCCCAGGAGCGGGCGTGGGGTGCGGCGCTCACCCTGATCGCCATGACGTTCATCCTGCTGGTGCTGTCTCGCATCGTGGCGGCGAGATTCAATCCGATGAAGGGCCGATGACCCCGCCCGAACCGTCCGAGGAGCGTGCGATGAGTTCACCCACCGGCACTGACACGACGGCGGTGCCGAGTCACGACACCAACGGGCCGGTGGCCCGGCCGGCCGTCGCCCACACCGAAGCGCTCGCCGACGCCGACGTCCCCCTCATCTTCGACGTGCAGGACCTCGCCGTCTACTACGGCTCGTTCCGGGCCGTGCGGGAAGTCAACATCCCGATCCGCACGCACGAGATCACGGCGTTCATCGGGCCGTCGGGGTGCGGCAAGACGACGGTGTTGCGCTGTCTCAACCGCATGAACGACCTCATCCCGACGGCCCGGGTCGAGGGCCGGCTGCTCTACCACGGCCTCGACCTGTACGGCTCGAACGTCTCGGCGGCCGAGGTCCGCCGGCGCATCGGGATGGTGTTCCAGCGCCCGAACCCGTTCCCCAAGAGCATCTACGACAACGTCGCGTTCGGGCCCCGGATCAATGGCGTCCGCAAGAAGGGAGCGCTCGACGAGATCGTGGAGCGCTCGCTGCGTGGCGCCGCGTTGTGGGACGAGGTCAAGGATCGGCTGAAGGCGTCCGCCCTCGGCATGTCGGGTGGCCAGCAACAGCGGCTGTGCATCGCTCGAGCCATCGCCGTCGAGCCCGAGGTGGTGCTCATGGACGAGCCGTGTTCGGCGCTCGACCCGATCGCCACGGCCCGCATCGAGGAACTGATGCGCGACATCAAGGATCGCTACACGATCGTGATCGTCACCCACAACATGCAGCAGGCGGCTCGCGTCAGCGATCGCACCGCCTTCTTCACCACCGAGGTGTCCGAGCAAGGTGACCGGCGCACCGGACGGCTCGTCGAGTTCGACGTGACCGAGAAGATCTTCTCGAACCCGTCCGACTCCCGGACCGAGAACTACGTCACGGGGCGGTTCGGATGAGTGATACGGATCTTCGCAAAGGCTTCCACGACGAGCTCGCTGGCATCCGCGACGGCATCACCCACTTGGCGGCGTCGGTCACCGAGGCCATCCCCCGCGCCACCGCCGTCCTGCTCGACGGCGATCTCGAGGGCGCCGACTACATGATGCTCGCCGACCAGGAGATCGACCAGCGGTCGCTGGAGCTCGAGGAGCGCTGTTACCAGATCCTCGCGCTGCAGGCGCCCGTCGCCAGTGACCTCCGCCAGGTGATCGCCGCCGTCAAGATGATCGGTGAGATCGAGCGGTCGGGTGACCTCGCCGTGAACATCTGCAAGGCGGCGCGCCGCATCTACGGCCACGACCTCGACCCGCGTCTGCGCGGCACCATCACGCGCATGAGCGAGCAGGCGCAGCAGCTGTTCCGGTTCGCCATCGACGCCTATGTCGAGTCAGACGTGCCGCTGGCGGCGGCCATCAACGACATGGACGACATGCTCGACCGGCTCCACGGCGAGTTCATCCAAGAGATCTTCCAGAGCCACGCCGCCGACCGGCTCGACCTGCAGGTGGGCGTGCAGCTTGCTCTGGTGGCCCGGTTCTACGAGCGCATCGGAGACCACGCCGTCAACATCGGCGGCCGGGTGCGGTACATCGTGACCGGTTGGTTGCCGGGGCACGAGGCGGAGCGCACCTTGCGCTCGACATTGCCGACGGCGACGCCGAACGGAGGCGAGGAGGCCCAGAGCGGTGCCCCCCGGCTCGAAGCGAGCGAAGGCGGGTAGTGGCTGCCCTTATCACGCTCGCGATCGGTCTCGTCCTCGGCGTCGCCGTCGGCATCTTCTTCGCCCGTCGCTCCGCCGCTCGGCGCCTGCACGCCATTCTCCACCGCCTCGACGCCGACCCCCTCGTTGCGTCCAGCCTGTCGTTGACGGCCACCCTCGACTGCCTCGAGAAGGCCGTG
>DASXAI010000481.1:0-8125 GCA_036406775.1 Acidimicrobiales bacterium | reverse complement strand
CGTGGCCGTCGAGGCCGGGCTTGGCCACGACCACGCGATAGGGACGCTTCACGAAACGTGGATACTACGAGGATGCCCTTGACCCGCCCGAAATCGACGGTGGCCCAGGCCGTCGTGCCGGTGCTGGTCGGCGTGGCTTTTCTGGCCCTGCTCGGACTGGTCGTCTGGGGCGTCGCGGCGTGGGTGTCGCACACGGCCGGGCCCAACAGCAAGGTGCAGGTCAACCTGGGTGAGGACACGTTCAACGTGGGTCCGGCCGACCAGCGGGCCGAGGAGATCGCCCAGCGCGGCCCGCTCCTGTTCCCCGGGCTCGTGAGCCCCGACAAGGGCTACATCGTCGTGAACCACTCGGGCACCAACGACGTGTCGGGCTGGGTCGCGTTCGCCGCCGTCCCGCCCGGCCAGGCCGTCCAGTGCGCCGTGCAGTGGCAACTGAACGCCGTGCAGTTCACCGACCCGTGCACCGGCACGGCCTATCCGCCCGACGGCAAGGGCCTCCAGCAGTACAAGGTCACCGTCAACGGCGACCACGAGCTCGTCATCGACCTCGGCCGCGGGAGCGCCACCACGACCGCTTCGTAATTCGAACTGACGCGCTGTAACGACATATACGACACATATCGCGCACCAGTTCGTCAGGAGGGGAGGCGGACCTCGAAGCGGGCGCCACCCAGGGGCGCATCGAGGACGCTGACGGTGCCCCCGTGGGCGGCGGCCACGGCCCGGACGAGGGCCAGGCCGAGGCCGGCGCCACCGGCGCCGCGGGTGCGGCCCTCGTCGAGGCGGGTGAACCGCTCGAAGACACGCTCGCGGTCGGCCACCGGGACGCCGGGCCCGTCGTCGTCGACCCGGATGACGGCGGTGCCGTCGCCGTTGCTCACGCTCAGGCCGACGGTGGATCGGGCATGGCGGGCGGCATTGTCGGCCAGGTTGCGCACGAGGCGGGTGAGGGCGCTGCGGTCGCCCTGCACGCGGGCCGCGCCGAGGCCGGAGTCGTCGACGGCGACACCGAGCCCCCGGAGCCGGGACACCTCGGCCGCCACGACCTCATCGAGATCGACGTCGGTGCGCGTGGCCAGCGAGCCGCCGGTCTCGTCCAGCCGGGCCAGTTGCAGCAGATCGCCGACCATGTCGTCGAGGCGGTCGACTTCGCCGAGCACCGTGGCGCTGACGTCGGTCCAGTCGGCCTCATCGGGACGCAACGACGCCACCTCGACCTTGGTGCGAATCGTCGTCAGCGGGCTCTTCAGCTCGTGCGAGGCGTCGCTCACGAACTGGCGCTGGCGGTCGGCGGCGCCCTCGAGCCGGTCGAGCATGGCGTTCATGGTGTGAGCGAGCCGCGCCACTTCGTCGCCCGACGTCGGCTCGGGCACGCGCCGGTGCAGCGTGCTGTGGCTGATCTCGTCGACCTCGTGGCGCATCGAGTCGACCGGCTTCAACGCCCGACCCACCAACACCCAGGCCAGCCCGCCGACCAGCACGACCAGGATCGGGATGCCGACCCACAACAGACCCGACAGCTCGCGCACCGACCGCTGCACGTCGGCCAGCGGAGACGCCGCAACGACGCGCAGGGCGCCTCCCGGTCCGGCGGCGGACACGATCTGCTGTGTGATCTCGACCGGCGCGCCCCCGCTCAACAAGGATGGGTCCGGCAGCGGGCCCACGGCGGAGACGCCGCCGCCCACCGCTCCCGTGCTGGCGGCGAGGACGTTGCCGGAGTCGCCCACGATGTAGACGTACGTCCCGAGGGCGGGCGCCGACACCGCCTTCTCGAAGGGCTGGCCGGCCTGCAGGGCGACGGCAACCTTGTCGGCGGCCCGCCGGGTGTCCTTGCGGACCTGGTCTTCCAGCCGGCCCTCGACCGCCGAGACCAGCAACACCGCCGCCGCCGTGAGGGCGACGCCGGTGAGGACGGTGGCAATCAGCGTGATCCGCACCCGGACGGTGCGGAGGCGGGCGAAGGTGTTACGCAGCATCGGTCACCATCCGGTAGCCCACGTGGCGAACGGTCTCGATCGTGTCGATCCCGAACGGCATGTCGATCTTCTTCCGGAGGTAGCGCACGTAGACCTCCACGATGTTGGCGTCGCCTCCGAACTCGTGGCCCCACACCTCGTCGAGGATCTCCTGCTTCGACACGACGCCCCCCTCGCGCCGCAGCAACGCGGCCAGGACGCCGAACTCGCGCGGCGTGAGATGGACCTCGATGCCGCGCCGGTGGCACGAGTGGGTGAACGGATCGAGGACGAGGGTCCCGGCGCTGAGGACGGCGGCGCGCGGCGTCGTACCCCGCCGCACCAGTGCGCGCAGGCGGGCCACCAGCACGACGAACGAAAATGGCTTCGACAGGAAGTCATCGGCGCCAGTGTCGAGGGCTTCGGCTTCGTCCCACTCCCCTGACTTCGCCGTGAGCACCAGGATCGGCGTCCACACGCCTTCGGCGCGCAATGTGCGGCAGACCTGGAAGCCGTTCATCCCGGGCAGCAGAAGGTCGAGCACGATGGCGGAGTAGGGATGTTCCCGAGCGCGCCACAGTCCGTCGGCGCCGTCGTGGGTGACCTCGACCGTGAAACCCTCGGCGCGCAGACCCCGACCGATCGTGTCGGCCAGCGCGACCTCGTCCTCCACTACCAGCACGCGCATCGCCCCATGATGCCGGTCGACCTCGCCGGGTGGAACCGCGGCGGCTGAGAACGCTCTCAGGGCACCTCAGGGCTCTCTCAGGGCCGGTTCGTCATCGTCGGGCCCCATGACACGAAAGCTCACATGGCTCGGCGGCCTCGGCGTCGTCGCCCTCACCGTGCTGGGCGCGTGCGGCGGCTCGTCGCCCAGCGCCCAAGTGGCCTCGCTCGCCGGCAGCCAGTCCGCTGCCGACAGCACCACGACCACGACCGCCGCCACTAGCGAGGCCGACGCCCAGCAGGCGATGCTCGACTTCGCCCAGTGCATGCGGGAGCACGGCATCGACATGCCAGATCCGCAGTTCGGCGACAACGGCCAAGCGACGTTCTCGGCGGGCGCCGAGGGCGGGCCGGCCGACAAGTCGAAGCTCGACGCGGCCCAGGCCGCGTGCCAGTCGTACCTCGACAAAGTGAAGTCGAATGCGCCGCCGATGGATCCGGCCAAGATCGAGGAAGAGAAGCAGCGGATGCTCGATTTCGCCCAGTGCATGCGGGACCACGGGATCGACTTCCCGGACCCGCAGATCTCCACCGACGGCGGCGGGCTCCAGGTCCAGCTGGGCGGGCCAGGGCTCGATCCCGACTCGCCCGGCTTCAAGGAAGCCAACGACACGTGCGCCACCCAGGTCGGCTTGCCCAAGCCGGGGGACGGCACGGCCGGCGTCGGCGTCCAGACGGGCGGGGCCAGGCCGTGAACCGCCGCGCCTTCCTCACCGGCGGGGCCCTCGCCACTGTCGGCTTGCTCGGCACCGGTGGCTGGTTCGCCTTGGCCGGCGATCCGTCGGCCGGCGCCGCCGACGGGTCGACGCCGACGACCCTGCCGCCGTCGACCAAGACGGCGAAGGTCGCCCAGCGTGACCTCGTGCAGACCGAACAGGTCGACGGGCGACTGGGCTACGGCGCCACCCGCACGATCGGCGGCGGCCCCGACGGCGTCGTCACCGCGCTGCCGGCGGAGGGGTCGGTGATCGACCGCGGCGGCACGCTGTGGGAGGTCGACGGCGCCCCGGGTCCGGCGCTGCTGTTCGGCGACAAGCCGATGTGGCGCAACCTGTCGTCGGGCGTCGACAAGGGGGAGGACGTCCGCCAGCTCGAGGAGAACCTCGTCGCCCTCGGGTTCGCCGATCCGGCTGCGCTCACCGTCGACGACAAGTACACGAGTGCGACCGCGACCGCGGTGAAGAAGTGGCAGAAAGCCCGCGGCGTCGAGCAGACGGGCCGGGTCGCGACCACCGACGTCGTCTTCTCGTCGGGCCCCGTTCGTGTGTCAGCCCTCAAGATGACGGTGGGCGACCGGGGCGCGGCTGCCGCCATCCTGGAGGTGACGGGGTCGGAGCAGATCGTGACGGTCAAGCTCGACACCAGCAAGGCCAGCGTGGCCAAGCAGGACGACGCCGTCACCATCAAGCTGACTGATGGGCGCACGATCAACGGCACTGTCCGCTCGGTGGGCACCGTCGTGCATTCGGACACGAGCGGCAACCAGACGTCGAACTACCTCGACGTCGTGGTGGCGCTGGCCGACGGGCAGTCCGCCGGGCTCGACGACGCACCGGTGACCGTGAACTTCACGCGTTCGTCAGCCACCGGCGTCCTTGCCGTACCGGTCCGTGCCCTCCTGGCGCTGGCCGAGGGCGGGTACGCGGTCGAGCGGGTGACGGGCGCGACCACCGAACTCGTGCCCGTGACCCTCGGTGCGTTCGCCGACGGGTATGTGCAGATCACGGGGAACGTCGCGAACGGCGACACGGTGGTGGTGGCATGACCGCCGTCGTGGCCCTCACCGAGGTCGTGAAGGAGTACCCGGGGTCGCCGCCGGTGCGCGCCATCGACGGCATCGACCTCGCCGTCGAGGACGGGGAGTTCGTCGCCATCGTCGGGCCGTCGGGGTCGGGCAAGAGCACGTTGCTGAACCTGATCGGCGCCCTCGACGTCCCGACGTCGGGCGCCGTCCACATCGCGGGGCACGACATCGGCCGCCTGAACGACGCTGACCTGTCGGCGTTGCGGAACCGCCACATCGGCTTCGTCTTCCAACAGTTCAACCTCATCGAGGGGCTCACGGCCGTAGAGAACGTGGCCGTCGGTCTGATGTACGCGGGCGAGCCGCTTCGCCGTCGCCTCAGCCGGGCCCGGGCCGCGCTGGAGCGGGTCGGCCTGGGCCACCGCATCGACCACCGGCCCGGCCTGCTGTCGGGCGGTGAGCGCCAGCGGGTCGCCATCGCCCGCGCCATCGTCGGCGAGCCCTCGCTCGTGCTGGCCGACGAGCCCACCGGCAACCTCGACAGCCACACGGGCGCCGAGATCATGTCGGCGTTCCACGACCTCCACCGGGCCGGCTCGACGATCGTCCTCATCACCCACGACCCGGCACTCGCCGCGCTCCCCCGGTGCGTGTCGCTGCTCGATGGGCGCATCGTCGACGACCGCGAGCCGGCTCCGGTGGCGGTGGCCGGGTGATCGCCACCTACCCGGTCCCCGCCCCGGCTCCGGACGCGCCGGCGCCGAGCCGTCTGCGGCGCAGTCACCTGCGGCCGCGGGACGCGTTCGGCGTCGGCGCCGTCGGGTTGCGGACGCGGCGGCTACGCACAGCGCTCACCGCCCTCGGGATCGCCATCGGGATCGCCGCCCTCGTGGCTGTGCTGGGCATCGCGGCGTCGGGACGGGCCGACCTGCTCGCCGACCTCGACCGGCTCGGCACCAACCGGCTCACCGTGCAGGCGGGCCAGTCGTTCCTGGGCGCCGAATCGAAGCTGCCCGAGGACGCCACGGCCATGATCCGGCGCATCGGGCCGGTGACGTCAGCCGCCGGCACCACCGGCGTGCAGGCGTCCGTTCGGCGGACGGATCAGATCCCCGAGGCCGAGACCGGCGGCATCAGCGTCGTCGCCACGGAGCCCGAACTGCTGGCCGCCGTCGACGGCACGGTTCGCACCGGCACATTCCTCAATGCGGCCACGGCCAAGCACCCGACAGTCGTGTTGGGGGCCAAGGCGGCCGAGCGGCTCGGCTTCCACAGCCTCGACGGCGACCCGGTGGTGTACCTCGGCGGGCGGTGGTTCAGCGTGATCGGCATCCTCGACCCGGTGCCGCTGCTGCCCAACATCGATTCGGCGGCGATGATCGGCTACGACGTCGCCCACGACCTGTTCGGCACGGATCGCAACCCGTCCACGGTGTACGTACTGACCGATACGAGCCAGGTGCGCCAGGTGCAGAACGTGTTGGCGGCGACGGCCAACCCGGAGCACCCGAACGAGGTCAGTGTCTCCCGGCCGTCCGACGCCTTCGCCGCCAAGGAGGCGGTCGACTCGACGCTGCAGGCCTTGCTCCTCGGGCTCGGGGGTGTGGCCCTGCTCGTGGGCGGCATCGGGATCGCCAACATGATGGTGGTGGCCGTACTCGAGCGGCGCACCGAGATCGGCGTGCGCCGGGCGCTCGGGGCGACGAAGCGCCACATCCGCGTGCAGTTCCTCATCGAGGCCGTGCTGCTGGCGCTGCTCGGCGGGGTGCTCGGAGTGATATTGGGCGTCGGCGTGACTGCCGGCTACACCTCCGTGCGGCACATGGTGCTGTCGGTGCCGATCTCCACCGTCGCCGCCGGCGTGGGCGCCGCCCTCGTCGTCGGTGCGCTGGCCGGGCTCTCACCGGCGGCCCGCGCCGCCCGCCTCAACCCGGCCGACGCCGTCCGCCCGACCTGACTCGAATCGTTCTGGTGCGCGAAGAGCGTCGTATACGCCTGGCGGGTCAGTTCGCTCGGGGGAGGCGCTCGAGCGGTGACCACGCCAGAAGGAGGCGCTTCTCGCCGACGTCGGGGAAGCGGACGACGGCTTCGGCCTTGTCGCCTTCGCCCTCGATCAGCATGATCACGCCCTCGCCGAACTTGGCGTGGCGGACGTCGTCGCCGATGCGCAGGCCCATGGTCTCGGCGCCGGTGCTGGCGGGCCGGCGGCCGGCGCTGATGGCGGCGTCGACGATGCGCTCCCGGCCGGCGTCGGCCATCCGCTCGGCCCACGGCTGCCAGCCCTGGCGGCGCCCGCCGCCGTCGGAGCGGTACGACGCCCGTCCGGACGTGCGCCGGCCGTCGCCGAGGTGCTCCACCAACTCGACCGGGATCTCGTCGAGGAACCGTGACGGCGGGTTGTACTGCGTGGAGCCGAAGAGGGTGCGGCTCCAGGCGTGGCTGAGGTACAGCTTCTCGCGGGCCCGGGTGATGCCGACGTAGGCGAGGCGGCGTTCCTCCTCGAGCTCCTCGGGCTCGGTGAGGGCGCGGATGTGCGGGAAGACGCCCTCCTCGGCACCGACGAGGAACACGACGGGGAACTCGAGGCCCTTGGCCGAGTGCAGCGTCATCAACGTGACCTTGGAGTCGTCGTCGTCGATCTCGTCGGTGTCGGCCACGAGGGAGATCTGCTCGAGGAACTCGTCGACGGTCTGGAACTCGCGGGCCGAGCCGACGAGCTCGCCCAGGTTCTCCAGCCGGCCGGCCGACTCGACGGTGTGCTCGGCCTCGAGCTCATCGAGGTAGCCGGACCGCTCGAGGGCGGTCTGGAGCACGGCACCGGGTCCGTCGGCCACGAGGTCGGCCAGCCCGTCGATCAGGGCGACGAACTGAGCCACGCCGCGCTGGCTCGACGACCCGACACCGGCCTCCGCCGCATGGCGGAGCGCCTCCATGAAGGACACGCCTTGGCTGTTGGCCCACACGTCGAGGCGGCCCACCGTGGTGTCGCCCACGCCGCGTTTGGGCACGTTGAGGACACGCTTGACGCTCACCTCGTCGGCCGGGTTGACCACCGTTCGGAGGTAGGCGAGGGCGTCCTTGATCTCACGGCGGTCGTAGAACTTGGTGCCGCCGATCACCTTGTAGGGGATGCCGGCCCGCATGAGCGCCTCTTCGACGACGCGACTCTGGGCGTTGGTGCGGTAGAAGACGGCGACGTCGCCCCACCGGTGGTCGCCGCCATCGTGCAGGTCGGCCACGGTGCGGGCGACCCACTGGGCCTCGTCGCCCTCGTCGTCGGCGTGGTAGCGGACGATGCGGTCACCCCGCCCCGCCTCCGTCCACAGCTGCTTCGGCTTGCGGGACGCATTGTTCTCGATGACGGCGTTGGCGGCGTCGAGGATCGTCTGCGTCGACCGGTAGTTCTGCTCGAGCAGGATCGTCGTGACGTCCGGGAACACCCGCTCGAACTCGAGGATGTTCCGCATGTCGGCGCCGCGCCACTTGTAGATGCTGTTGTGCACCAGGACGCCCGCGGCCACGTAGCTGTGGTTCACGTCGACCTCGAGGTCGTACACCGGACCGTCGTACGGTTCGACAGTGACGGCTTCGACCATGGCCTCGACAAGCCGGTCGCCGTCGCTCGCGAGCACGGTCATGCCGGGCCGGAGGTGCGACACGGGCATGACGTCGTAGACAGCATCGCCGATCGCCATCC
>DASXAI010000480.1:0-7725 GCA_036406775.1 Acidimicrobiales bacterium | reverse complement strand
GAGCATCGCCGTCCACACCTTGGCCGGATCGGACGTCGCCTCACGGGAGTACTCGATGATGAGCCGGCCGATCCCGCCCTTGGTGCCCGTCGAGATCTCGGCCACGACGGCACCCACGATCGACGCCGCCGCCGCCAGCTTCAACGCCGGCACCAGGTACGGCACCGCCGACGGCAGCCGGAGCTTCACCAGCGTCCTCCACCAGCCGGCGGCGTAGGAGTCCATCAGCTCGACGGACTCGGGCGCCGGCGACTGCAACCCCCGCAGTGTCCCCACGGCCACCGGGAAGAACGCCAGGTAGGCGGCGATGACGGCCACCGACATCCAGGGCCGCCAGTCGAGCCCGAACAACGAGAGCCGCCCACCCCAGCCGACCACGAGGGGCGCCAGGGCCACCAACGGAACGGTCTGGCTGAGGATCACGAACGGCAAGAGGCCGCGCTCAGCGGTGATGAACCGCTGCATCACGACGGCGAGCCCGAGCCCCACCAGCACACCGATGATCATGCCGACCATGGCGACTCGGAAGGTGAACCACGCGCCCTCCAGCACGACGAGCCAGATGCGCTTGTCGGAACCCCGGCGCTCCGGGTCGCCGTAGCGCTTCAGGATGTCCCAGACGTGGGGCATCGACGCGTCGTCGGTTCGGGCCGGCAGCGACCAACCGAACACCTTCCCGCCCACCGCGTCGCCGAACCACTTGTAGCCCTCCCAGAGGAGGCACAGCAGGAGGACGGCGACGACGAACATCACCACCCGACGGGCGCGCCGCTTCACTGCTTGGCAATCACCTGATCGACGACGGCGGGCATGACGTGCTCGGCATAGGCCTGCAACGTCGATTCTTTCGCATCGTGTTGCAGGTAGATCGCGAACTGGTCGACGCCGAGCGACTTCAGCTCCTGCAGCCGCTCGACGTGGGCCGGCGCCGGCCCCAGCAGGCAGAAGCGGTCGACGATCTCGTCGGGCACGAAGGTGGTGTGGACGTTGCCGGCCCGGCCGTGTTCGTTGTAGTCGTAGTCCTGGCGGCCCTTGATGTAGTCGGTGAGCGCCCGCGGGACGTCACTGCTGTCGCCGTAGCGGGCCACGATGTCGGCGACGTGGTTGCCCACCATGCCGCCGAACCACCGGCACTGGTCCCGCGAGTGGGCCAGGTC
Source organism: Acidimicrobiales bacterium (assembly GCA_036406775.1). Classification (GTDB taxonomy): domain Bacteria; phylum Actinomycetota; class Acidimicrobiia; order Acidimicrobiales; family Ilumatobacteraceae; genus DASXAI01. Next base: position 6,568 of record DASXAI010000480.1, on the reverse strand, counting down.
GTCACCGACGTAGGCCGGTGCCGCCACACAGATCGTGATCGACGCCGGGTCACGGCCGGCGCCCTCGGCCGCCTCGCGCACCTCCTTGATGGTCCACGCCGTCACATCCGGGTCGGCCAACTGCAGGATGAAGCCGTCGGCGATCTCGCCCGTGAGCTGGAGGGCCTTGGGCCCGTAGGCCGCCACCCACACGTCGAGCCGACTTTCCGTCCCCCACGGGAAGCGCAGGCGGCTGCCCTTGTAGTCGACCTCGCGGCCGTTGGCCAGCTCCCGAATGACGTGGACGGCCTCGCGCAGGTGGGCCAGGGTCGTGGGCCGCCCGTTGGTGACTCGCACGGCCGAGTCGCCGCGACCGATGCCACACAAGGTGCGGTTCCCGAACATCTCGTTCAGCGTGGCGAAGAGCGACGCCGTCACGGTCCAGTCGCGCGTGGCCGGGTTCGTCACCATCGGCCCGACCATGACCTTGCGCGTCGCCGACAGGATCTGGCTGTAGATGACGAACGGCTCCTCCCACAGAAGATGGGAGTCAAACGTCCAGACGTGGGAGAAGCCGAGGTTCTCAGCCTGCCGCGCCAGATCGACGACGCGCGACGCCGGTGGATTGGTCTGCAGCACCACCCCGAACTGCACGGTGGCCTACCGCGTCCTCGGGAACCCGAGGTCGACGCTGCTCGTGGCCGGATCGGGCCACCTCGACGTGACGACCTTGGTGCGCGTGTAGAAGTGGATGCCGTCGGGGCCGTACATGTGGGTGTCACCGAAGAGCGATGCCTTCCAGCCACCGAAGCTGTAGTAGGCCACCGGCACGGGGATCGGGACGTTGACACCCACCATGCCGCAGTTGGCCTCGAACTGGAACTGGCGGGCCGCCCCGCCGTCGCGGGTGAAGATGGCGGTGCCGTTGCCGTAGGGGTTGTCGTTGACGAGCCGCACCGCCTCGTCGTACGTGTCGACCCTCACGACGTCGAGCACCGGGCCGAAGATCTCGTCGGTGTAGACGTCCATCTCGGGCTGCACGTTGTCGAGCAACGACACGCCGAGGAAGAAGCCGTCGCCCTGGGCCACCGGCGCGTCGCGGCCGTCGACCACCACGGTGGCGCCGGCGTCGCGGCCCTTGTCGATGTACGACGCCACCTTGTCGCGGTGCTCGCGGGTCACGAGCGGGCCCATCTCGCTGTCGGGCTCGGTGCCGGGGCCGATGCGCAGCTTCGGCAGGCGGGCCTTGATGGCGTCCACCAGCGGATCGGCGGCGTGACCAACCGCCACCACCACCGAGACCGCCATGCAGCGTTCCCCCGCCGACCCGTAGGCAGCCGACACGGCGGCGTCGGCGGCCATGTCGATGTCGGCGTCGGGGAGCACGACCATGTGGTTCTTGGCCCCACCCAGGGCCTGCACCCGCTTGCCGTGCTTCGTGCCGGTCTCGTAGATGTAGCGGGCGATCGGCGTGGAGCCGACGAACGAAACGGCGGCGATGTCGGGGTGCTCGAGGATGCGGTCGACGGCCACCTTGTCGCCGTTGACGACGTTGAAGACGCCGTCGGGCAGACCGGCCGACTTCAGCAGCTCGCCGAGGAACAACGAGGCCGAGGGGTCCTTCTCGGAAGGCTTCAACAGGAAGGCGTTCCCGCAGGCGATGGCGTTGGCAAACATCCACATCGGCACCATGGCCGGGAAGTTGAACGGGGTGATGCCGGCGACGACGCCGAGCGGTTGGCGGATGGAGTACACGTCCACGCCCGTCGACGCCTGCTCGCTGAACCCGCCCTTCAAGAGCTGCGGGATGCCGCACGCGAACTCGACGTTCTCCAGGCCGCGCGCCACCTCGCCGAGGGCGTCGCCGAGGACCTTGCCGTGCTCGGCGGTGAGGTGAGTGGCGATCTCCTTGCGGTTGGCGTCGACCAGCTCGCGGAAGTGGAACAGGACCTCCGAGCGCCGGCTCAGGGACGTGGCGCGCCAGTCGTGCGCCGCGTTCTGGGCCACGGCGACGGCGGCGTCGACCTCCTCCGCCGACGCGAAGTCGACCTCGGCCTGCTGCTCGCCCGTGGCCGGGTTCCACACCGGCCCGGTGCGACCGGACGTGCCCGCCACGAGGGCCCCATTGATCCAGTGCGAGATGCGCTTCATGGCCTTCCCTCCTCGTTTCACGCTGGCTTGTCCACGCTGGGCGTGGAGAAACTGGCGTGAAACGGTGCAGTTGCTAGTTCAGGTACTGCGACAGGCCGCGCTTGAGGAACTTGCCGTGGCCCTTGGTGCCGACGTACTGGTTGGCTTCGATCACGACCGTGCCGCGGGACAGCACGGTGTCGACCTTGCCGGCGATCTCGTAGCCCTCCCACGCCGAATGGTCCATGTTCATGTGCGACGTCTCGTGGGTGATGGTCTGGGTCGTGCCGGGGTCGTAGATCACGATGTCGGCGTCGCTGCCCGGGGCGATGACCCCCTTCTGGGGGTAGAGCCCGAACATCCGGGCCGGCGTGGTGCAGCAGGTCTCGACCCACCGGCTCAGAGAGATGTTGCCGGTGACGACTCCCTGGTACAGCAGATCCATCCGGTGCTCGACGGTGCCGATGCCGTTGGGGATCTTGGAGAAATCGCCCAGGCCGAGCTCCTTCTGCTCCTTCATGCAGAAGGGACAGTGGTCGGTGGAGACGCACGCCAGCTCGTTCATGCGCAGGCCCTTCCACAGGTCGGCCTGGTGGTGGGCCTCGCCGGTGCGGATGGGCGGCGAGCACACCCATTTGGCGCCCTCGAAGCCCGGGCGGGCCAGCGTGTCCTCGAGCGTGAGGTACAGGTACTGCGGGCACGTCTCGGCGAACACGTTGCGACCCTCGTGGCGGGCCGCCGCCACCGCCTCGAGCGCTTCCGACGCCGACATGTGCACCACATACAGCGGGCAGTTGGCGATGCCCGACAACACGACGGCCCGGTTGGTGGCCTCGCCCTCGAGCTCGGACCGGCGCACGATGCCGTGGTACTTCGGGTCGGTCTCGCCGCGGCCCAGGGCTTGGGCGATGAGGACGTCGATGGCGGGGCCGTTCTCGCAGTGCATCATGATGACGGCGCCGTTCTCGCTGGCGCGCTGCATCGCTTGCAGGATCTGGCCGTCGTCGGAGTAGAAGACGCCGGGATAGGCCATGAAGAGCTTGAAGCTGGTGATGCCCTCGTTGTCGACGAGGTAGTCCATGGCCTTGAGGGCGTCGTCGTCGATGCCGCCGAGGATCATGTGGAAGCCGTAGTCGATGGCGCAGTTCCCGTCGGCCTTGGCGTGCCACGCCGCCAGCCCGTCCTGCACGACCTCACCCGTGCGCTGCACGGCGAAGTCGACGATGGTGGTGGTGCCGCCCCACGCCGCCGCCCGGGTGCCGGTCTCGAACGTGTCGGAGGCGAAGGTCCCGCCGAACGGCAGCTCCATGTGGGTGTGGACATCGATCCCGCCCGGGATGACGTACTTCCCCGTGGCGTCGATCGTGCGGTCGGCGGTGACGCCTTCGGCCTGACCGGGGGCGTAGAGGGCCGCGATGGTCTCGCCGTCGACGAGTACGTCGGTGGGAACGGCACCCGTGGTGCCGACCACGGTGCCGCCCGTGATGAGGATGCGACTCATGACCGAGTGAGGTCGCCGTAGGCGTCGGGCCGGCGATCGCGGTAGAAGGCCCAGCGGTTCCGGACCTCCGTGAGCAGGTCCATGTCGAGGTCGCGCACGAGCAGTTCGGCGTCGTGGTCGTGGCCGACGTCGCCGACGAACTTGCCCTCCGGGTCGACGAAGTACGACGTGCCGTAGAAGTCGTCGTCGCCCAGCGGTTCGATCCCGACCCGGTTGATGGCGCCGATGTAGTACTCGTTGGCCACGGCCGAAGCCGGCTGCTCGAGCTGCCACAGGTAGGCGGACAGGCCGCGGCTCGTGGCCGACGGGTTGAACACGATCTCGGCGCCGTTCAGGCCGAGGGCGCGCCAGCCCTCGGGGAAGTGGCGGTCGTAACAGATGTAGACGCCCACCTTCCCGACGGCGGTGTCGAACACTGGGAAGCCGAGGTTGCCGGGCCGGAAGTAGAACTTCTCCCAGAACCCCTTCACCTGGGGGATGTGGTGCTTGCGGTACTTGCCGAGGTAGGTGCCGTCGGCGTCGACCACGGCGGCCGTGTTGTAGAGGACGCCGGGCTGCTCCTGCTCGTACATCGGGAGCACCATCACGATCTCGAGCTCGCTGGCGAGGGCCTGGAAGCGCTCGGTGGTGGGGCCCGGGATCGACTCGGCGTACTCGTAGTACTGGGCGTCCTGTACCTGGCAGAAGTACGGCCCGTAGAAGAGCTCCTGGAAGCACATGACCTTGGCGCCCTGGGCGGCCGCCTCACGGGCGTACTCCTCGTGGGCCTTGATCATGGTCTCCTTGTCACCCGTCCACGTCGTCTGCACGAGTGCGGCTCGGATGGTGCTCACCGTGATCTCCCCTCGTTCGGCTCTTGCGCCACGTCCTGGATTCGCGGACAGTACTGACACGCTGGGGCGGGCACAATGGCGACTTTGTAACTGGACATTACGGCTGGAGGTCGTGTGGCTGACGACATCGTGGAGCGGGTCAGGGCCTCGATCACCGCCGACGGCTCCGGCCGGACGGCCCGGGACATCGCCGCCACCATCAGCCGCATGATCACGAGCGGCGACCTGCCGGCGGGCGAGCGCCTGCCGACGGTGCGGGAGCTGGCTCACCGGCTGGGCATCAGCCCCACCACCGTCAGTGAGGCCTGGCGAGCGCTGGCCAACGCCGGCGCCATCGACGCCCGAGGCCGGCGGGGTACGTTCGTGATCGACTCACCCCGCCCGCGGGGCCCGCGGCGCTACCGCCGGGTCACCGAGGGGCCCGGGCACTTCGCCCTCGACCTGTCGACCGGCACGCCCGACCCCGCGCTGCTGCCCGAGCTGGGGCCCGTCCTGGCCCGGGTGGCGCGCCAGACGCTGACGACGAGCTATCTCGACGATCCGGTGGTGCCCGCCCTCGACGAGGCGCTGCGGGCCCGGTGGCCGTTCCCGCCCGAAGCCCTCACGGTGGTCGACGGGGCGATGGACGCCCTCGACCGGGTCACGTCGGTCGCCGTCCGCCTCGGCGACCGCGTGCTGGTGGAGAACCCGTGCTTCCCACCGCTCCTGGACCTGCTCGAGCAGGTGGGCGCCGAGCCGATCGGGCTGGCCATGGACGATCAAGGCGTGCGTCCCGAAGCCCTGCGCGCCGCCTTGGAGCGGCGCCCGGTCGCCCTCTACGTGCAGCCTCGGGCCCAGAATCCGTGCGGCGTCAGCCTCACGCCGGCCCGGGCCAAGCGGCTCGCCGGGCTGCTGCGCGCCACCGACGTCGTGGTGATCGAGGACGACCACGCCGGCGACATCGCCGGCTCCGAGCTCGTCAGCCTGGGGCGGTGGCTGCCCGACCGCACCGTCCACATCCGCAGCTTCTCCAAGAGCCACGGCCCCGACCTGCGGCTGGCCGCCGTCGGCGGGGCGGGCGAGGTCATCGCCGCCGCCGCCAACCGCCGGCTGCTCGGGCCGGGCTGGTCGAGCCGGGTGCTGCAGTACGTGCTGGTCGAGATGCTCGACGACCCGGCGACGGTCGACATCGTGGAACGGGCCCGCACCACCTACGCCGAGCGTCGCAAGCGCATGGTCGACGCCCTCGACGGTCGGGGCGTCGGCTCGGTCGGTGCCGACGGCATCAACCTCTGGCTCGACGTGCGCGACGAGCAGTCGGCGTTGCTGACGCTGGCGTCACGCGGCGTCGGCGCCGCGCCCGGCACGCCCTTCCTGGTGAACGGCGGCGGTGGTGATCACCTGCGCCTCACCGTGGGCCTCGTCGCCGACGGCTTCTCCGAGCTGGCCGACCTCGTGGCCCTGGCGGCGTCGGGCCCGGCCTCGTGGAGCCGCGGCCTCTAGCCGACTCCCGAATGAGGTACGGCTCGTTGAGTCGGCGGCGTCCGGCTTGGCCGGCGCCGCCAACGGCGGGGACAGCCCCTCGCTCGACCGGCTTTGCCGGCGAGCCTCGGAGCGAGACCCCATTGTCCGAGCGGAGCGAGTCGTCGGCCGAAGGCCGACGCCTATTTCGGCTGCATGCGGATGGCGCCGTCGAGGCGGATGACTTCGCCGTTCATGTAGTCGTTGTCGACGATGGCCAGCACCATCTTGGCGAACTCGTCGGGCTCGCCGAGCCGCTTCGGGTACACGACCGATGCCCCGAGCGCCGACTTGGCCTCGGCCGGCAGCATGCCGAGCAAGGGCGTGTCCATCAGCCCCGGCGCGATGGTGCAGACGCGGATCCCGGCCACGCTCAGGTCACGCGCCGCGGGCAGGGTCATGGCGACGACGCCACCCTTGGACGCCGAGTAGGCGAGCTGGCCGATCTGCCCGTCGAACGCCGCCACCGAGGCCGTGTTGATGATCACGCCGCGCTGACCGTCGGCGAGCGGCTCGGACTTGGAGATCTGGCCCGCCTCGTGGCTCATGCAGAGGAACGTGCCGACGAGGTTGATGCCAACGACTCGGTCCCACTCGCTGCGGATGTGCGGCGTGCCGTCCTTGC
>DASXAI010000479.1:0-2411 GCA_036406775.1 Acidimicrobiales bacterium | reverse complement strand
CCCGGCGAGGTGGCCGGGACGTCGACGGCGGGCGGGTCGGCCCTCTTGGCCGGTGCCTGCGTGGTGCCCGGGCTGTCGCCTTCGCCGCCGGCGCGGCCGGTGTCGCCGTTGTCAGTGGCCCGCGTGGTCGGTGAGGCGGTCGACACGGGTGACTGCGGTCGGGCCGCGGGCACGGCGGCCGCGGTGGAGCGAGCGGCGGCGGCCAACTGGGCCTGCTGCTGGGCCGCCGCGACGAGCGCCGCCTCGGCCCGCTGCTTCTCGGCCGCGGCCTGAGCGGCGGCGGCGGCCGCCCGGCGCTGCTGCTCCTGCACCACCAGCGTGGCCAGTTCGCCCTTCACCTTCACGAGGGCGTGTTGCTGCGCCGCCTGGGCCGCTTCGGCCGCCTCCTGGCGCGCCTTGGTGTTGTCGGCGAACCGCGTCTGGCGGGCCTGAGCCGCCTCCAGCACCGCCTTCTGGGTGTCGGCGTCCTGGATGAGCGCCTTCATGTCGTCGGTGATGTCGGCCGAGTTGCCGAGGGCGACGGCGTTGTAGCCCTCCCGCTGGGCGGACCCGCTCGACACCGACGTGCCCGCCAGCAGCGACGCCACCCCGCTCGTCTGGTCGGCGTACATGTAGGCCCGCACGGCGAAGGCGGCGGCGGCACTGCGCACGGTCTGGAGGCGGCGCTCGAGGTCATCGAGCTTGGTCTGGGCGGCGGCCACGTCGGCCTGGGCCTGCTGCAGTTGGACGACGGCGCCGTTGTAGGCCTCGCCCAGGTTGGCGGCCACGTCGCCGAGGCGCTCGATCTCGTCGGTGATCTGGTTGACCTGGCGCTGCTTGTCGCCGACGGGGTCGGCGGACGCCGGCACGCCGGCGGCGATCGAGACGAGGGCCAGAGCACAGGCGGCCGCCACCACCCGGGGTCGGAGCGACATTGGGCGGGCAACCTAGCCCAGAACCGTCGCGAGGTTACGGATTGGTTGCGATTGTGACCGTCTTGCGACGCTGCGTGAGGGCCGCCCCGGCTCCCCGCTCGCTTGTGTCTGGGATTCGGGGCGGATTCCGCCCCAACGGGCGCCAGTGGCGAAAAAAGGGCCGGTCAGACGGCGCGGCGGCGGCGCGAGGACAGCACGCCGGTGTCGAAGCCGGCGAGGTGCAGGCCGCCGTGGAAGCGGGCGTGCTCGATCTTGAGGCAGCGGTTCATGACGACGTTGAGCCCGGCGGCGGCGGCGTGGGCGGCGACGGCCTCGTCCCACAACCCGAGTTGTAGCCACAGGGTGCGGGCGCCGGCGGCGATGGCGTCGTCGGCCACGCCCATGAGCTCCTCGGGGCGGCGGAACGCGTCGACGAGATCGGGCCGCCCCGGCAGCGCGGCGAGTGACGGGTACACCGGGCGGCCGAGGATCGTGTCGATGGTGGGGTTCACGAACCACACAACGAACTCCGACTCGGCCAGCAGGTAGGTGGCCACGAAGTTGCTGGCCCGGCTGGGGTTGGCCGACGCGCCCACCATGGCCACGGTGCGAGTGGAGCGGATGATGGCCAGGCGCTCCTGGGCCGAGGGCGGCGTCCACACGGCGACCGTGCTCACGCGCCGGCCGCCTTCGTGAGGGCGCGGTCGAGGTCGCGGCAGATGTCGTCGGCGTCCTCGATCCCGACCGAGATGCGCACGAGGTCGGGGCTGACGCCAGCGCCGACCAGCGCGTCGTCGTCGAGCTGCGCGTGCGTCGTGGACCCGGGATGGATCACGAGCGTGCGGGCGTCGCCGACATTGGCGAGATGGCTGGCCAGCTCCACGCCGTCGATGAACGCGGCGCCGCCGGCCCGGCCGCCCTTCACGCCGAACGCGAACACGGCGCCCGGCCCTTCCGGCAGATACCGCTGCGCCCGCTCGTAGAACGGCGACGACGGGAGGCCGGCGTAGTTCACCCACGCCACGGACGGATGTCCGGCGAGGAACTCGGCGACGGCCTTGGCGTTGGCCACGTGCACCGGCATCCGCAGCGCGAGCGTCTCCAGCCCCAGCAGGAAGAGAAAGGCGTTGAACGGCGACATGGTGGCGCCCATGTCGCGCAGCTGTTCCGAACGCAAGCGGGTGAGGAACCCGTATTCGGCGAAGTTGCCCCACCACGTCAGGCCGCCGTACGACGGCACCTCCGCCGTCATCAACGGGAAGTGCCCGTTGTCCCACGGGAAGCGACCCGACTCGACGACCACACCGCCGATCGACGTGCCGTGGCCGCCGATGAACTTGGTGGCCGAGTGCACGACGATGTCGGCGCCGTGCTCCATCGGACGGCACAGGTACGGCGTGGCGAGGGTGGCGTCGACCATGAGGGGGATGCCGGCGGCGTGGGCCACCTCCGCCAGCGCCGCCAGGTCGGCGATCTCGCCCGACGGGTTGCCGATCACCTCGGTGTAGAGCGCTTTGG